>JAUICS010000235.1 GCA_030427765.1 Alphaproteobacteria bacterium | reverse complement strand
TTTCGGCTCGATCTTTAGCCATAGGGAATCGGGAAGAAGGGGTTTTGCCAAGTTGGTTTCCTCGAAAACCGCGAAGAAACTCGTACCTTTACAACACGGTCAAGAACTGGTTTTGTTAGGCGTTCTAAGGAGGTTGTGAGCGGCAAGTTCCCCTCCTGCCGCAATTTGGCATACGCTTCCGTTGCGGCAACGTGCCACTGGTCAGACGTATTTAATACTGCCACCAACCCAACGGTATCCAGAAAAATCCGCTCTCTCACGGCTGATGCTCGTTATGGCGTTCCGAGAGCAGGGGATCGCCCGTCTCCTCAGGTTCCGACAAGAGGTCCCAGAATTTGGAAATCATGGCATCCGTCACATCGTTGACCTGAAATTCATCAAAACAAAGCAGCGTAGTATTATTGGCTATCTCCTTGGCCAGTTTTATGAGGCCCTGATCCATATTGTCATCGTTTTTATTTTCTCTGTTCTTGAACAGAAAATCATGAACCTCGATCATAAAACTGTGAAAATGAACGCGGCGTTTTTTTAAATCCTTCGGGCATGTATCCAGAAACATATCCATCAACATGGATTTACCGCGTCCGACACCGCCGTATAGGTAAACACCCTTCGGGCTTTCGCCCTGACCCATTGTAAAAGGCCAGAAATTCAAATTGGATTTATTGATTTTATAATCGCCGAGTTTCACCTGCAGACTGTTCAAAATCTTGACGGCCTTATCCTGATAGGAATCGTGTTCCAGTGCCTCGCTATTCACCAGTGTTTGGTATTTGTGATAGACCGTATCCGTTTTCATTCTACGTCTTCAGGTGCTGTATATTTAATCTCGTTAGGTTGGACAATGCGGACGAGGAAGATAGAAATCTCGAACAATATCAGAATAGCAGATGCAAGGGTAATTTGGCTAACCACATCTGGCGGTGTCAGGAACGCCGCCACAATGAATGCAAAAACGATAATATATCGCCGTTTCGATGTAAGTGTCTCGGCGCATATAAGCCCCGCCTTACCCATGAGGGTGAGCAGGACAGGAAGCTGGAAACATATTCCGAATGCAAAAATGAGTGTCATAACGAGATCAAGATACTCGCTTACCCGTGCCTCAAGCTGGATCGGCAAAACCGTATCCGATGCCTGGCTTTCAAAGCTTAAGAAAAATTCCCATGCGAGCGGCATGACAACATAATACACCATTGCGCCACCGGCGAAAAAAAGCAGGGGCGTCGCAATTAAAAGGCCCAGCGTTCATTTTTATAAAGGCCGGGCGCAATAAATGTCCAGATCTGTATGGCAAAAATAGGAAATGTCACAAAAATTCCGGCGAAGAACGCTACTTTGAGATAGGTGAAGAAGGCTTCTGTAAGGCCGGTATAAATAAGGCGGCGCCCGTTCGCATCCCCGCTGGCTTCGGCAAGAGGGCGTACCATAAATCCGTAGATATCCTGAACAAATACATAACACACGCATGTGCCAAGCAGCATAATGGCAAACGTCCATAACAGGCGTGTACGCAGTTCAACAAAATGGTCGAGTAGGGGCTTTGTCTGCACATCCTCAGGTTGAGGTGTACCTTCGTGATTATGCGGGGTAAGTGATGTCATCGCTCACCATCTTGCTTGTCATCATCTTTTGGCGTGATGTAATCATCATCCATATCGGCGGCTTCTTCATCCAGAATAATGCGTTCGTCATCATGAATAGGCTTGTGGGCGGCGCCCTTTTCCTCTTCCTCATTCATAAAGTCATCGAATTGACGGGACAGGGCATATTTCATACCGTTCAGACGCTGCACAAACCGTCCTATATTACGCATAACATACGGCAATTCCTTTGGCCCGATTGCAAAAATGGCGATTACAAATATTACAAGCAGCTCTAGCCATCCAAAATCGAACATTGTGTTACGGTCGTTTTATAAAGGAGTGATTACGATTTTTTGTTTTTATCGGCGGTTTTATCATCTTTGCCAAGGGATTTGGTATCGGATGGTTCGTCTTCGTCCTTCATGCCTTTTTTAAAGCTTTTGATGCCTTTGGCGACATCTTCCATGATACGCGGCAGGCGACCGGCACCGAATATAAGAACAATCAGAACAACAATAATTAAAATTTGCCACGGACCGGGTGTCATTTACGCACTTTCTTCTTTTAACGGTTTATCATCTTCGTCATCTGTTTCTTCAAACAGATCATCCATATCCGGTATTGCCTCGATCGCGGGGCGACTGTCCAGTAATCCCGATGCCTTTAATTCGGCAACGCCCGGTAAATCCATAATAGAACCAAGGCTGAAATGATCAAGAAATTCGTTGGTTGTTATCCATGTTAATGGACGGCCCGGTGTATCGCGTCGGCGGCCGGGTTTGATAAATCCAGCCTCAATAAGAATATCCAGAGTGCCTTTATTCGTTGCAATACCACGTATATTTTCAATTTCTGTCCGTGTTATCGGCTGGTGATACGCAATGATGGCCAGTGTTTCAAGGGCAGAACGGCTCAACGCCTTTTCAACCGGTTTTACGTTTTTAAGAATATCTTTCAAATCCGGCGATGTCCGAAATGCCCAGCGGCCATTATTTTCAAAAAGATGGATGCCGCGATCTTTATAGTCGTTTTGAAGTTCGACAAGAAATTTACCGACATCAACATCCTTACCGGCAAACTCCATGATATCGTCAATGGTGACGGGCTTATCACTTGCAAAGATAATAGCCTCGATAACGTTTTTCTGGTGTTCTTCTGTGCTCATTAGAATGATGATCCCGGCTGTTTTAAAAATTCAATTTCGTCATCCGTCGACTTTCGGCCCAGTACCTTATTTCTGTGTGGATATCGTCCAAAACGCTCAATAATGTCTTTATGCTTATATTCATATTCCAATACGTCTTCGAGGCCAAGCTCGGTAAACAAATCAACGGCCACATTATGTATTTCAAGCGATTCGCTATGCATATAAGGGAGATAGGAAAACCAGCGGTAATTCGGGGGAAGTGATTTATCCTTTCCCGATGCCACAAGTTCCTGTGCAAGGGTGAGGGCGGCAAGATCGTAGGCAAAAGCCTGTCCAGAATCCCGGAAAAGTTGACGTGAAAACTGGTCCAGAACAAGAATTTCTGCCGTGCGGCCTTCTGCACTTGCGCGCCAGCCGTATAATTCACCTTTTGCGGCACGTTTATGCGTATCGGAAAACTGCTTGCGGATTTTATCGTCAAACACATCGGATTTAGTGAACCAATCCTCCATGCTGTGGTCTTCGAACCAGAACCGTAATACATCACTTGCGGTTTTCATTGTTCACCCGCCTCTGCATTATCGTTGCTTTCGTCAAAACGTCCGCGAATGTATATAGGGCTGTACATTTCCTTTTGTTGAATTTCCGCCTGACTTTGTTTAACCATTTCAAGTGAGGCAAGAAGTGTCGTTGCAAGCATGGATTTGGATAGAAGCGGGTCAGTAACCTCCTCTGGCACAAAACTGGATAATGTTGTCCAGACGCTCCGCATCCCTTTTC
>JAUICS010000234.1 GCA_030427765.1 Alphaproteobacteria bacterium | reverse complement strand
ACTCCAGTGTGAAGGATAGGGTTAAAAACACAAGCGTAATGTCGGCTTAACCAAGGCGTACCAACATCATTGTGCGGCGTACTTCCTGATCATTGACCTGTGCCTGATGCACAACATACGGATCGTACTGCATCATCTCATATGCATCAGGCGTGACAATCGCATCTTCATTGATCTGGTCTTCGAAAGACTGCCGTAAAAATGAATAAATCTCGTCCGCATGAACGTCATCTGGCAAATTTTCCGGCAAATCAAACGGCTGGTTGAACAAACGGGTTGGAAAACAATCCGATACGATAAAATTTAAACTTTCCCCATAATCCGTTTCCGGATAGGCCGATATAATGGCATCAACATGAATGTCGCCGACACGCGGCACCGCGAAGGGTTTTAAATCCAGTTGTGAAATATGGATGGCGCCATATTCCGGTGCGCGTCCAGTTGTTTCGGTATACGCATCCACGGCCTTCAAGATTGCCGGATGGAACTGGATCGGAATATGTTCCAGATTCGGTTTACCATTCCGGAACATAATACTTTCATCCAAATGCCCGTTTTCAAGGGCATCTGAACAGTCTGCAGAAAACGCGTCAGGGTTGGTTATCAGACCTAAATTGCATAGTGGCGGGTTTTGCGCCAATCGTTTGGGTATATTTATCATGCATTATGTATATAAAATTTCTTATCTCCATGTCAAAATTAACCAATTTGTGAAATAATATTTCAAAATATAAAAAAATATCAAAATTATATAACAAAATACTTTATTTTGAATTCGACGTTATGGTATTGTGCTTTGCACAGTAAAGTGTATACGTGTACACTAAAATATTAACGGTAATTTATGGAGTGAAAAATGACACCGCTTGATGCGCCAACCAAGGCTGATTCTGAAAACGATACGAAACCTGAAATGATGACAGGTGCCGAGGTCGTGATTAAGGCCCTGGTGGACCAAGGGGTCGATGTCATTTTTGGATATCCGGGCGGCGCCGTTCTACCGATTTACGATGCGCTTTTCCAGACGGATAAAATCAAACATTATCTTTGCCGTCATGAACAAGGGGCATCCCACGCCGCAGAGGGTTATGCACGCTCCAGCAACAAGGTTGGCGTGTTCTTGGTAACCCGCGGCCCCGGCGCCACCAATGCCGTGACGGGTTTGACAGATGCCATGATGGATTCCATTCCGGTTGTCTGTATCACGGGCCAGGTTCCATCGTTCCTTATCGGAACAGATGCGTTTCAAGAGGCGGACACAACGGGTATCACCCGCGCGTGCACAAAGCATAACTACCTTGTCAAAGACCCGAACAAAATAGCACAGATTATTCATGAGGCATTTCATGTTGCCAGAACCGGTCGCCCCGGCCCTGTCGTTGTTGATATTCCGAAAGATATGCAGTTCGCGCAGTGCCCATATTACGGACCCGACATTATCGAGGAAAAATCACACTACAAGCCGCGGACGGAGCCAAAACCCCATTTGATTGAAGAAGCGGTTGAGTTGATCGCAAAAGCCAAAAAACCGATATTTTATGTTGGTGGCGGCGTTATCAATGCAGGACCGGAGGCATGCGAGAAACTAACCGAATTTGTCCGTATGACCGGATACCCTATTACAAATACACTTATGGGACTGGGTGCATATCCGGCATCCGACGAACAATTCCTTGGTATGCTTGGCATGCACGGCACGTATGAAGCCAATCTGGCCATGCACGACTGTGATGTCATGATCAATATTGGGGCCCGTTTTGATGACCGTGTGACAGGAAACCTTGCCGGTTTTTCGCCAAATTCAAAGAAAATCCATATTGATATTGACCCGAGCTCCATCAACAAAAACGTTCGCGTTGATATTGGTATTGTATCCGATGCCGGCAAAGCAGTGGATGCAATGATGGATGTCTGGAAACGCAACGAATACAAAACGGACAAAAAGGCACTTGATAAATGGTGGAGCCAGATTGACGAATGGAAATCGATCAAATGCCTGTCTTACCAGAAACATGACAAAGTTATTAAGCCACAATACGCGCTAGAACGCCTTCGTGATTTGACGGCCGATCATGACAATCTGTATATCACAACCGAGGTTGGGCAGCACCAAATGTGGGCTGCGCAGTTCCTTCCATTCGATAAACCGAACCGCTGGATGACCTCAGGCGGATTAGGCACAATGGGTTATGGTTTTCCGGCCGCCATCGGCGCACAGATTGCAAATCCGGATGGTCTGGTAATCGATGTTGCGGGTGAAGCATCCATTCTGATGAATATTCAGGAAATGTCGACGGCCGTTCAATACAAACTTCCGGTCAAAATCTTCATCCTGAATAACCAGTGGATGGGTATGGTGCGTCAGTGGCAAGAATTGCTTCACGGTGAGCGTTATTCACACTCTTACACAGAATCTTTGCCAGACTTTGTAAAACTGGCCGAGGCATATGGCGGTATCGGCCTTCGCGCAGAAACACCGGACCAGCTTGATGACGTTATCAAGGAAATGATGACCACGGACCGCGTGACAATCGTTGATGTCTGTGTTGATCCGAAAGAAAACTGCTTCCCAATGATTCCGTCAGGTAAGGCGCATAATGAGATCCTTCTTGCGCCGGATGCGGATAAATTTGCCAAGGACCTTGTGTAACTTATAAAATAATTTCGCCTTATAAGCGGAAATTATTTGACATATCGTGTATTTTTATATACCTTCCTCCTTGAATTATGAAAAAATGTGTAAAAAAAGGTGTAGTATGTCTCAGTTTACAATTGGCCAATCTGTAACGGTTCTTGGTACAAAATTCAAACCGCTGGCCATCGCAGGATCACAAGCGGCCAAAAGCCAACCTGATGTATTTCATGTTGTTGATCCACAAACGGCGTCGCTGTCACATTCTTTTGATGCCGTTGTAATCGGAATCTATACTGTATCGGCCGAATCCCTCGCAGATTTCCGTCACAGTCATGGCAACGATATTAACGTGGGTGACAAAGTTGCACGCATTGATGCTGACGGACACCGTAGCTCAATCCCAATGTCATCACCATTATTTGTAAGAGAACGCTAAACCTGGTTCCGGATTTTTTGGCGAATGCCGTCAAACATATCGACAAAATATCCGGCAATCCCCGGTATATGGCTGAATGCCTGACTCATAAGCGAGCCTTTTTTATTGAGATGCGGAAAAGGCTCATTTGGCACAGGTTTATCAAGAAACATGCATAATTTTTTCCAGTTATTATCACGGGCAAGATCAAGTACAAGCAAATCATCTTTCCTGTTTTTAAAATACCTTAAGACATCCCGATTATGCTGTTTAAAACGTTTCACGTATTCACGTTCGTGCCCGATTGGTGAACCATAACCATATACCCATCGGCGGTCCGGTGCATTTTCATATACACCGAAGTGATCAATCGCGCTTTTTAGCCATTTTCGCGAATTGCGTGTCGTCAGAATAAACTTGCTGTCCGGATATAAATTATCGAGTTCCTTATACAGCAATGGCCAGGGG
>JAUICS010000233.1 GCA_030427765.1 Alphaproteobacteria bacterium | reverse complement strand
GTGCCTGATGATCAAAATCGTTAATCAAGTCTTCGTAACGAACCTCGAGCATTGCTCCATCATCGAACAGCGTCTCCAGATATTCAAACAGGTCGTAATAATAGTAATATTGAAGACCGAGTTCACGCATGTCATACGAATATGGCTGGCTGGTTGTACGGAAATTCTGAAAATATGTGGACATCGCACTATCCAGTGGATTACGGCGAATATGAATAAACCTTGCATTCGGCAATAACATTTTCTGCAATACCACATAGGCGACGTTGGTAATCGCCTTATTTACAATACGCTCCGCATTCGGTGCGCGCTCAGTAATATAATCAACATAGGCCTGTCCGATTTGTTCCGGCAACATTGGCTCTTCCGCCTTAAAACCATCTTCATGATACGGGAAACGCTCGCCATTTTCCTTCGGCATAACACCGTGGGATGTAATTAAATCAACAAACTTCGCGGATTCACCGATACCAACAATTTTAGAGTGTGAATGCAAAATCTGTTCAAGCAACGTTGTTCCCGAACGCGGCATCCCGACGATAAATACAGGCTTATCACTTTCACACGCAAGATTTCTGTATTTTTCGATAACTCCCGGCGTAAAGTAACGTTTAAGAGAATTAAATTCGGCCTCCGTATCATGCGGGCTATATTCAAACTGCTTGCGCTTGATCTCGCTTGATTTCATCTGGCTATTGAATGCATCATCATACTCACCCATATCGTTTAACGCCTTTGCCTTGGCGGAGTAAAGCAGGTTCAATTCATCTGAGTGTTCGTCAAAATCCTTTTCAAATTCGTTCTCGAATGCCAAAAGCTTCTGATAATATTCATCACTTATATCCTTTACCTTATGAATGTTAGAGATAAAGCGGCACAGCGGGCCAACCTTTTCCGGCTCTTTCTGCATGGCATCAGTGTATAGCACCCGCGCCTTATCAAGATCGCCTTTCGCCATAGTAATTTCGGCGTATTGCAGGACATGCTCAAAATTATCCGGATCCAGATCATATGCCTTTTTAATATGTGCCTCTGCCTTTTCAAAATGATCAAGACGCATAAGAACCTCACCCAGATTACTGTGCGCGACTGCGTAATCCGGCTGATGTTCAACAATAACCTCAAAATATTTTTGGGCACGCTCGGGTTTGCCCTTACATCCCATAACGATGCCCATGCCCTCAATTGACGGAAAATGGTCCGGCTTAATTCTTAAAATACCGGCAAAAATTTCGAGCGCCTTATCAAATTCACCTTCATCACAAAACGCCTTCCCCTGTGCAAACAGGGCATCGTAATCGACAACCGATTTTGCATTTTCGGAAGATGCGGCATTTTCATCCTGAGATTTGCGCTTGGCGGCTTCGTCTTTTCGGCGTTGATGACGGTTCATACTCGTGTCTTTCTTGAATTAAGATGTATTCAGGTTAATATGTTCATCTATTATCATAAGGCAAACACACAAAAAACAAAACATAGCGAAAATGGAAATTTTAAAGGATTACCGGAAAAAAATTGATGATCTGGATGTAAAGATCATCGATTTATTGGCAGAACGTTTTTCAACAATACGTGAAGTTGCCGACATAAAGGAAAAAAACAACATTCCTGCGGTTTTACAAGACCGTGTTGATGAGGTCAGGGAAAACGCCAAACGATACGGAAAAACAAAAGGTCTTGATGAATCCTTCGTTCATGCGTTATATGAATTATTGATACGCGAGTCATGTGAACTTGAAGACAGGATTATGAACACGAATCGCAATCAAAAAACTGGCTGAGGGCACTATCCTGAGGGGGAAAAATGGCCGATATAGATTTATACAACGTTCTAATACCGCTACATCTAACAATTGAAGAAACCGCGCGCAATGAGGCGCTATCCCGTTTCCGCACCGATTTTATTGGTGAGGTCAACAAAGATGCACATATCGGCGGTGATAACCCGGTTACAAAAGGTGATAATGCGGCGGAAATTTCACTCCGCACGACACTTCCAAAAATTTTACCCGGCCGCGTGCTCGGCGAAGAACTTGCATCCTCCAGTGGCGCGGCCATGGGGCACGTGTTATCGGGCCATAGTGAATTTTCATGGATGGTTGACCCAATTGATGGAACGAAGGCATTCCGCGACGGCGATGAAAATTTTGGCAGTATGGTGTCCCTATACCATGGCGATAGATTAATCGGTGCCCTTATCAACTATCCCTGTCACGGATTCTCCATTGGCGCAATCAAAGGGCAGGGCGCATTCTTGCTTCGCGGAAATGACCTTGACGGCATGTCGTATACACAAATACATGCAAAACCAAGAAATCCACTTATCAGGAATGAAGACTTCCATCTTTGGAATTACACAGCCGGTCTGGACGAAGCGGATAGTCTCTCCAGAAAACAGCGCATGACCGATATTATCGACGATTCTGACGGATTACTTAGCATAGATGATGAAATGAAACGGCGCGGGGAATTTGTCCATCATCCATCGGCATATGTCCCGTTAGGACTATTGAAAGATCATCCCGACCTGAAAGACCTTATCCCCGATAACATTCCGCATGCGCATGGAATGCTTACCAACCATCTGACATTATGGGATCATGCACCGGCCGCAGTGATTATGGAAGAACTGGGATATACTGTAAAAAAACTAGACCACACGCCGCTAACTCTCGATGATTACCGCGCAGGAATTGTTATTGCACCGGATGAAGCCTCGGCAAATTCTCTTATCGATTTGTTTGAACCTATCGCGTTACAGGCCGTTTCCATACGCGAACGCTTCATCGGGCCGCGAAATTCACAAATCGCGGTCGCGCCATAAAGAATTGAAACATAACATAAATTCTACTTTCTTTGCATTTTCGTTAACGTTTTGTTAATACATTAGACATAACAAAATAAATCGAGGGTGTAAGACATGGTTGATGCGGCAAAACGGGCATTTTGTATTGGTGCGGGCGCACTAGGGTTATCAACATTAATAGGGTGTAGCGATACAACGCCAGACCCAACACGGCAATCCTATGACCATCTGGCATCATTTACATACGATGAATTAATGGCGCCGGAGGCACTGCAATCAGACGACCTCGGAAAACGTCATTTAGCAGCCGTTCTGCAATCCATGCGCGGTGATACGGCGCAGGAACTGGCACGTAGCGCACGCGAAACAGGCTTAAAATTCTCGTATTCATCGGATCTTCCACATGCACTCGGCCTTTACTCACCGGATGAACACCGCGTTGTCATTGAACTACCAATGAATCTGGAACAAAATTTTGACGAACTTATCCTGACCGGACGCCGGATTATGTACGAAGAAATGGACCATGCGATGCGTATGCGCGGTATGACAGAAGACGATTTTCGTCGCTATTCGGCGCAGGAAGGTGCAGACGGCCTCGTCACCTTCATTGAATCCATCGCACGTGTATCGGCGTATAAAGGCATGGCGGAAGACGCACAACTGGGCCACGTTCCGCCACTGGCACGCCAGCTAGGGTTTTCACAAGAAC
>JAUICS010000232.1 GCA_030427765.1 Alphaproteobacteria bacterium | reverse complement strand
CGGCATTGTCACCCCATAATATGCCCCTCCTTAAACATACCTCATTAATGACAATGACGGAGATGCTTTTTTTTGAGCCATATTTAAATTTATCTAAAATTTTAAATAATTTGTTTTTTTGTTAACATTTCCCACGTTACAATGGTATTTGTACACATTTACTAAAAACGAGGGCGGTATTATGACCAAATCCAATCTTCTAACCACATGTCTTGTGGTGTCATCTGTTATTGCAATATCAACAAATGCATATGCATCGGAAGATCCGAACAAGGTTTATGATTTACGTGCAAACAAAGATATGCAACCCGCCCCGATTGATGAGTACAATCGCATAGGGTCAAAAATTGAATTCAAATATTCGGATACGGCAACATCCCCCGTTCGCGCCACCATGACAATGGAGTGTACTGGCGAAATGGGTAAGCAGTACAATGATCTGTTCCTCGGCGGATGGAAAATTACGAATTATCAAGGGCAGTGTTTTGATACCGCGCCGGCCCTTACAAATGTGACAGAACTTAAAAAGAATCTGAAAGTAACCGCGTATACAAAATGTGATAGTGCAGAATTTGACGGCCCGGCGGCGCAGCAGACATGTTTGTGGGAAGCCGGATCAAAAGTCCATGTTAATGATTTCGACGATATGTTTTCCGTTGATGCGTTTAGCGGTGCTGGTAACGTGGATGGTTATCTGGAATACGCCCGTTTGGGTAATATGGAGCATGATGAACGTTTACGTTGGATTAGCCGTATTGGAACAGGTGGTCATGCCGATCGTGCGGTGATGGTGCCTGCGGGACCGGCCGGAACCTATTCCGATTTTTCGAATTTCATTGATCGCAACAATGGTCTTCCGTCATCACAGGATGGCATTAACACATTTCAGGTGTCGTCCGATAATGACAACATTGATATTACAACCAACTTTTCATTTCATAGCGTCAATAACGGTGAATTCGTAACATATGCCGTATTACCTGCCGCTGCCGATAATAACGGGCAACACGTCAAAATACGGAAAAATGATGTTGGTTCGGGACGTATTGTCTTTGTCGACGACGGATACGCGACACGTTTCCACGACAGCGATACCGCAGGCGATGATGTAAATTTTGGGTCGTCATTTGATTATATGTTGATCAGCACTGGTGCGGATAATTCACGCGTGACATTGCCAAGCGCAAGCACAAATGATGGCGAAACAATTGCCATTCGTAAGGGGGATGACGGTGCGGGGGCCGTGACTTTGCGTTATGACGGCGATAATCTTGCCGCCACATTGGCGAATATGAACGATACTATTCTTTTAAAATCGGACGGTATAAACTGGGTTGAGGTGTCATCCAGTGACACGTTCGATGCGGATAATCATGTTCCGTTTATCAATACATATGCAAATCTGTATTCAAACGGAACATCATGGGTGGAATCCCCTGTTCTGGTAGAGGGGGGATGTTATCCGATCGCGGTTGAATTCTGTTACAACCTGCCGCCAGTTGCGGTTGATGATTTTTATTCGTTTACAAATACTGGCAATCCAGGACCGCAGCAACTGGATATTCTGGCAAATGATTATGACCCGAATGGTGATAATATTTCCATTGTGTCGGTTGATATCCTAGAGAAACAAAGCAAGTTGCAGAGTTGTAAATCTGCCTTCACGGGTGTTGGGAAAACATCATACGAAGATTTTCCTATTACAGGTGGATTTTGGAGTGGGACACCTAATACAAAAAACGTAGATGAAGACAGGATTTATGAAATTCGCAATAATCAAATTGTTATCAACATTTCCAATACCACGGATGCTGACGATGATGATGGTTGTGATATCGGTGATGAAATTTTGGTTTTGAAATACAAAATCACAGATGGCAAAGGTGAATATGATACCGCTACAGTGACAATCAGAATACATGATATGAATTCACCACTTGTACTTGATCTTGATGGTGACGGTCTTGAGATTGTGACGCTCGAGGACTCAAACGCTTATTTCGATATGGATATGGATGGCGTGGCCGAACACACCGCATGGATTGGCGCGGATGACGGCTGGCTGGTCTGGGACCGTAACGAAGACGGTATCATTAATGACCGTTCGGAATTGTTTGGTGATTTGCGTGGTTTCGCACATGGGTTTGAAGACCTTGCCGCACTTGATAGTGACGGCAGCGGGTTTATCGACATGGGTGATGATATGTTTGGAAATCTGCAAATCTGGCGCGATAGCAACGGTGACGGTATTTCTGATGGAAACGAACTCGCGTCCCTGATGCAGTGGGATATCGCATCCATCGATGTTGGTGCCGAATTTGTTGACAACATGATTAACGGTCAGTGGGAATCCCACCGTTCAACCTTCACCTGGGAAGATGGAACGGTCGGACAAATTTCAGACGTTTGGTTCGAATCCGAACGTATATAAAGTGTAATACGGGGGTTAATATGAGACTTGATGGTAAATTTGCGCTGGCGTTATTGCTGGCGGCCGCGATAACAGGACAGACGCAGGCATCTGAAAATCCGAATGCCGTTTATAACTTCACAAACACTCCCGGTTCGGGGCCAAAGGCGATTGATCAATATAACCGCGTAGGTGCAAAAACACGTATTCAATATTCGGATAGCAATGGCGGAAATGCCTTTGCCGAATTTGAATGTACTGGAGAGATGCGGGCCGTAAACGGCGTTTTTACCGGCGGCTGGACATTAAAAAACCACGGCGGGCATTGTTATAGTCCAAACGAAAATTTTCATCCTTTTGCGGTGAATTCTTCGTTGTTTAAATTTACTGCCTATTCAAAATGTAATGCCGCAAACCTGACCACACCGGCCAGCAAGGGGGCGTGTATTTGGGAGGCATCGCAAAATGGTGCCATGCAGATCACAGGCAACACTGGCGATGATATGTTTGCTGTAAAATCCTATTCCGATAACGGCGGAATAAACGGATTTCTTGAATATACAAAAATCGGCGACATCCAAAAGGACGGTCGTTTGCGCTGGATTGACCGGTTAAGTGGCGGCGGTAACCCGGACCGTGATGTGATGATTCCATCCGGCCCGACTGGTGCGTACACCGACTTTACCCGTTTTCTTGGCAATTTTACGGTATCACCGGTAAATCCGGCAACGTTTAATGCGGCAACGCAGGGGCATACATATTCCCTAAATGCCAATCGTGGCTATCATAATGTACTTACCGGCAATGCGAATGTAGTGGTTGTCTTTCCAACGGCAGAAAATGCAAAGAGAAAGCGCGTTAAGGTTAATAAAGATGATGCGGCAGACGGTAAAATTGTTCTGAGTGAGGCCGGTATAAAGTTGAAATTCCACGATGGCGCAAGAAACGGTAACAATCTGTCCGTGACGTCTTCCCATGACTTTTATCTTGTAAAACCTGCGGCGCAAAATGTCCGGGTGACCCTGCAAAATCCGTTCTTACATGAGGACAAAATCGTTACGATCCGTAAGACAGGAACGGGTAACGGCAATGTAAATGTAACATTTGCGGGTGATGCGA
>JAUICS010000231.1 GCA_030427765.1 Alphaproteobacteria bacterium | reverse complement strand
GAACGTCATCGTCCCGTTATGCTTCACCGTGCGATCCTTGGAACGCTTGAGCGTTTCATCGGTATCATGATTGAAAACTATGCCGGTAAAATGCCGATGTGGCTGTCACCAGTTCAATGCGTGGTGGCATCGATTACGGATTCTGCGAACGATTATGCGCAAGAGGTGTTTGATGCATTAAAGGCCGCCGGTCTGCGTGCCGAACTTGATGTCCGTAATGAAAAGATCAATTATAAAATCCGTGAACATTCGGTGCAGAAGGTTCCGGCGATTTTTGTAGTTGGTGCGCGTGAGGCGGAGAATAAAACTGTCGCCATTCGACGTTTGGGGTCAAAAGACCAGAATGTTGTCGCGCTGGATGAGGCGATCGGCAATCTTAAAGACGAATGCCAACCACCACATTAAGGATATTAATAGTCACTTTATATCCTGATCTCAATCGGTATGGATACATTGGTCTGACCATAATTGTCAGGGTTATGACCGTTTAGTCCCTGCCAGATATCCATACTGATCTGATCTCGGGCATCCGTGCCTGTGGCTAACCGCTGATATTCCCTAAGCAGCGCAGTTTGCAGGAATGCCAATTTCGTTGGCTGTTTATCGCCCAATTTTTTTTGACATAGGAAATTGTACAAGACGTTTAATTTAACCAAGAATTCTCCGTCTTGTCGGGCTACTAAAGAAATACCGGCGGAATATTCATTGGCATCATCTTTCTCAAAACTAATGTGATAAGGTCGTATGCCATGCTCAACATCAAACCACTTGGAACCGTATTTTGGCGGAGCGTTTTTTAATCCCGTTATGGACTGCATTTGTGCTTCACCTTGATAAAATATGTGCGGGGCAGGTAAATCTTTTAAATCTTTAAATGAATCAATACTTTCTCCAGTTAATTCAAGGAAATATCTTGAAAGTGCACTTTTTACAAATGTATCTGGGGTTAACTTATCTGTGCCAGTAATACCTTTAATCTCATTGCAACGCTCTGTTAGCCTTCTAATGGCTTCTAAAATATAAAAGTCATTTGCATTTATGAACGAACCGATTGTTTCTCCATGCAGTGATATAAAAACGATATCTTCTCTACTCAACGCGCGTTTGGCATCCGAAATACCCAAACGTGATACTGGGATAGGTTCTGACCCGGTTGTCAAAAGCGTATTTTCAAAACGACTGTATTTTAACAGTTCTGGTTCAGCTAATATGTCCATTTTTCGTATCCTCTCCGTTCATGCGAATTATTTACATATCAATTTTCGATAAAAAGTCAATTAAAAAGGTTCATTACTGTGTTTTTTGCATAAAATTACAGGCGTTCATGAAATATGAACGCCTGTAATGAATGGAATACTGAATGATGAATTATGAATTGTGCGCTAGTTACGGTTTTGGAATCTCTATAAAGGTGTTGTAATCTGTCTCGCTATATCCATCAGTGTCTTCACCCTGTAATTTCCAGACAATGCCTTGTTCGATATTATCGGCATTCAAAAGTTCCGCATAATGGTTGTAAACCGATGCAAGGAAGAAGTCTTCAAAGATAGCCTGATCAAAGTCATCTAATGCACGGGGTCCTCGCTCGTGGACGCGAGATTGTTCAACCGCTGCGGCGTAATATTGCGCGTACACTTCGCGTGTTTCTTGTATAAGTTGCGCGTCGCCGATACCGACCAGACGGGTATTGCTTTTTGCACCATCAATTAAAACATCAATGGTTTCACCGGAATTCGCGCGCTCCATGTCTTCATAAGTGCTAAGTTGGTATGCGCTGACTACACCCCGTCTATTTAAATCATTGCGAACGTTAATTTGCTTTGAAAATTGCTCCGGCTCAACGGTACGTCCAGTTCGGCGTTTGAATTCATTGATCATCGCCTGACGCAAGAAGTCTGTCGGTGAAATTATAATCCCGACTTCGGCACATTTTTGCGTGATTTCCTTGATGGCGGCGAGTGTGATTTCATCCGCGACGTTGATAAAGGCCGCGATATTTTCATTTTTGCCTTCGCGTCTAAAAACTGTAAGGCGTGTACGTTTGGTGGCCCAGCGTGCGTAACCGGCGCGTGATTTGTTATACAGCGCATTTGCATTGTATGGCACAGGATTGTCGTATTGAAAAATGCCAAGTGGTTCAGTCATATTTTTTTCCCTTTATGTATTTTGTGTATGTGTTGGTTTAAAGATCGAGACTAACGTTAAATCCTATCGATGATAGTGTAATGCATCGTTGCCGGTCCGTCCGCAAAAGCGGATCAAATTTCGGCATGATTGCGGCAATCATGGCTCCGGGTAAAACGCCGTCTTTTGATACTCCCGTAAATTCACTCAGTAAGGCACGGGCAATGAATGTATCAAATTCTTCTTTTGTATCGTCTTTGTATAAACGGTCATATTCCCTGCGTAATGTTTTTAGAAGGCGGTGATCCTGATCATTAATCAGGGCAGCATCTTTACGACCATTTACGGTTACAATAGTCGGAATGTCATAATCAAATGCCTGCTGGGCATGGTCTGGGTGTAGCTTCGAAATACTAACTTCCTGTGGAACCCGCTTATAACGTGACTGGATTTTCGGCAGGTCGATAACAACATCCTTACCCGACATACGTTTAAATTCATTCGCAAGTGCCTTACTTACAAAATCGGTTACCGTGATGCGCGTAGTTGCCGCCTTGTTATATTCGGATGTCAGGCGGCGTATCCCTTGCAAGAAATAATAATCGCCAACATGTACCAAACCTGCGCGGATTTTATTGGTGGGACCTTCGGATATCGTAATAACAAAATCCCGTTTTTTTTCACGCACGCGCCGTGCCTTTTCGGAATTAATTTCCGAGATAGATAAGTCAGATGTTTCGTGCTGGTAAACAATCACTGGAGGCCCCCATTATGGGTGCAAGTGTTGTTATAAAAATGTATATATTGTGTCCCCATTATGTTCCCCTCACGATCAATGTATCGATGTGAGATTTTTTTAGCAGTTTTATGTCATATTGCAAGGGTGTTTTCGGAAAATAATTAGGCCCTGACTCAGGCATAGGCAACTTACAATGGAAAATGCATATATTCTTATGGCATTCGATAAAACGTGCAAAACTTCTATTTTCTGTTGCTAACGCCCTGATACCGCTGTATTACTAGTGACTTATTAATGTCATCTATTAATATTTTTCTAACCATTCATTTGGTAATGTATTTGTTGGTGTAACAACGACAGGAGATTGTGTCATAAAAAGACCAGACCAACCGCCCAAAGACAAAGGGCCACGTATAAACGATAAAATCGATTCCCCGAAAGTACGATTAATTGATGAAAATGGCGATATGGTGGATGTTGTGTCCATTGAAGACGCCCTTGCCTCGGCCGAACGCGCCGGTCTTGATCTCGTTGAAATATCCACGAACGCTAGTCCGCCGGTATGTAAAATTCTTGATTACGGGAAGTATAAGTATGAGCAGCAAAAGAAAGCTGCCGAAGCCCGTAAAAAACAAAAAACCATTGATGTTAAGGAAATCAAAATCCGCC
>JAUICS010000230.1 GCA_030427765.1 Alphaproteobacteria bacterium | reverse complement strand
TAAATCAAATATCATCAAATTACAAAAAATTAGAAAAATATCTTATTTAATCGTAAAAAACTATAAAACAATAGTCAAACTTTTATTAAAATGAAATTTTTAATTTTATGTCATTTTTTAAATCAGAAACATAAAATCTTATGAAAAATATTAAAAAAACATAACAAAAAATATATTGCGTTAGCGAAGGGGAAAATTATGTCAACGGAGCGTTATCTGGAGCCATATGAAATTGTCGAGCAGTACGGTGAACCAAACCGCGCGGAGTTCGTCACATACATGGCAAACCGTATTCAAACCATTGCAAAGAAAGTACAGGGCACAATACGCGTGACCGATATCGGCGCCGGTGATGGCCGACTAACACGCCGCATTCTGAATGAATTGCCCGGTGATGTTACCAGCCGTGTTGAATTGACGGTCGTCGAACCCGAAGCCAGCAATTTTGGTGAACTTTCTACGTCACTGTCCGGTGCAAATCTGGCATCCGTTTCGTATTTGCAGCAAGGGGTCGAGGAATACGCCGCCACATCCCGCCCACGCGATCATGTGCAAATTCATTTTCACACTGCATATCATTACCCGCGCGATACAATGGCGCAGATTTTTTATGATTGCGCAAAACGACTGCACAAAGACGGTGTTGGCGTTGCCGTCACCACATCATCCGATAATGACGTATCAACCATCCGCAACCACATTTTGTCAGAACAGGGCTCAGGTAAAGGAAAAGGCCTGGGCGGTCACACGCATACGAGCGGAATGCTCGGCGCATTATTCGGTCAGGAAGACGGGATTTTGGCGAAGACCAATCCATATATAGCCCGTCTGCCGGAAACGCGGCTTGCCGTGCCGGACGACCATGCGGATGAATACCATGATGCCGTTGCACGCGGACATTTTGCGGAGGCCGCGGGCACAACACTTGGCCGTGCTCTTGGCTTCTTCTGCCGGAAGACCGAGGATGAAATGGCCGCCATTCCAAGCTTGCTTGAGGCATTTTCACTCCACCTGCTTGACCGTCCATTCCGATCGGCAAGTGACCTTGTGGAATACCATTACCCGCAGCCTTAAATCACATTTTTGAAATATCATTTCCGGAAACGCTTGTCTCTTGCGTTTTCGCTGATATATTCTTTTTCAGTATGACAAATCAACTCGCATATACTGACGACGTTGCCGCCGCCACCGCCCCGATTTATGAGAAGCTTTCCGAGCAATATACGGAAAGCCATTGGAAAGCGCTGGCGCCGCTTATCTACGAAATCAACCGTCTGAAGAAAGAGAAAAACGCCGTCATTCTGGCGCATAACTATATGACGCCGGACATATTCTACGGTGTTGGCGATATTGTCGGCGATTCCCTGAAACTGGCGCAGGTCGCGGCAGAGGCCGAGGCCGATGTCATCGTGCAAGCCGGCGTGCATTTTATGGCCGAAACCGCAAAAATCCTGAATATGGACAAAGTCGTCCTGATGCCTGATATGGCGGCGGGGTGTTCCCTTGCGGAATCGATTACGGCGGCGGATGTCAGATTGCTTCGTGAAAAATACCCCGGTGTGCCGATTGTGACATACGTGAATACGTCGGCGGAGGTAAAGGCCGAAAGTGATGTGTGCTGTACATCCTCGAACGCGGTAAAAATCGTCAACGCGCTTGATAGTGACGAAGTGCTTATGATACCGGACCAGTATCTGGCCGAATACGTCCAGACGCACACGGATAAAAAGATTTATACATGGAAAGGCAGCTGCGAAGTCCATGAACGTTTTACGCCGGAGGATATTAAAAAATACCGCGAGCAATTCCCGGGTATTGTTGTTCTGGCCCATCCGGAATGCCCGCAAGATGTTTTGAAAGAGGCTGACTATACAGGGTCCACCAGCCAGATCATCAATTATGTCGAGGACAAGAAACCGGCGAATGTCGTTCTGATTACCGAATGTTCGATGAGTGATAATGTGCAGGTCGCGCATCCGGAGCTCAACCTCGTCCGCCCATGCCAGTTATGCCCGCATATGAAACGCGTGACATTGCCAAAAATTTTAAAATCTTTACAAACGCTTGAACCGCAAGTGCATGTTGATCCGGAGGTTGCGAAACGGGCTCGCAAATCGATTGATCGCATGCTAGAATTGAGTGCATGAGCATATCCCCCCTTCTTATTGAAAAGACTGTCCGCGAAGCCCTCGAGGAGGATTTAGGACACGGTTTTGACCTGACAACCGCCGCGACCATTCCGGCCGGCACAGATTGCCGCGCGGAGATTATCAGCCGTGAAAAGGGCATATTATCCGGCCTTATTTCCGGCCTGACCGCGTTTTCACAAATTGACCCGTCGCTCGATATCGTCGTCAATAAAATGGACGGCCATGATTTAAAATCCGGGGACTGCATTGCCGAGATTGAGGGCTCCGCCCAATCCATTATGATTGCGGAGCGTGTGTGCCTGAACTTCCTTACCCATTTATCGGGCATTGCCTCCGCCACGCGGCAATATGTCGATGCGGTGAAGGGCACAAATGCCAAAATCACCTGCACCCGCAAAACCCTGCCGGGCCTGCGCGCGTTTCAAAAACAGGCCGTGCGTGATGGCGGCGGCATTAACCACCGCCACGGCCTAGATGATGCGATCCTTATTAAGGACAACCATATTGCGGTTTGCGGCGGAATTGCAGAGGCGCTCCAGCAAGCCAAAGGCTATGCCGGTCACCTGACAAAAATCGAGATCGAGGTTGATACGCTTGATCAACTGGAACAGGTTTTGAAATGCGGCCTCGCCGATGTGGTGATGCTGGATAACATGGATACGGACACAATGACCACCGCCGTGAATATGATCGACGGTAAACTGGTCAGCGAAGCCTCAGGCGGTGTGAGCCTCAAAACGGTCAAATCCATCGCCGACACCGGCGTTGATGTTATCTCCGTCGGCGCCCTCACCCACTCCGTCACCGCCCTCGACATCGGACTGGATATCCAGGTTTAGGTGTTAAAATACTTGTGCTTTTTCCTCACGAGCCTAGAACTAACTGGACAATAGATTAATATGAAATGACTATTTTGCAGGCCATATTTCTGATATAATGCCTTTTCAGATGTGGGGATAAATGCGACTCCTTGAAGCCGATATCAAAGCAATATTAATTAATTACCTTATAGAGAAAAGTCATATTAAACAATATGATACGGTTGTCAGTGAAATGACAATAGACAGATTTTCTCGTCGTCTTGACTTGGCTACTCTTAACGAAAAAGGCTTGTATGCTTACGAGATAAAAAGCGAATGTGACAGCCTGTATCGCCTTGAAGACCAAGTGCAAAAATATTCTGAGTTCTTCGATAAAACTGTTGTAGTCGCTGACAAAAAGCACATTGAAAAAATATTGGAAATGGTAAGCAATACAGTCGCTGTATGGCAAGTTTCTAAGGGTGGGATTCGTGTGATTCAAAGAGGGCGGCTTGAAAAGTATCATGCCCACAGCAAATTAGGAAAGCTGGCCACCCTAGAAGAGTTAAAAAAAATATCAAGAAC
>JAUICS010000229.1 GCA_030427765.1 Alphaproteobacteria bacterium | reverse complement strand
ATTTGTGAATGTCCAGAAAATCACTACAGCCGATTAAAAGATTACTTCGCCGGTAACTTCAGGACAGAAATGCAGGCCTTAATTCCCGAAGCGACACTTGATTTGCGTATTAACACACTGCTGGCCAATAAAGAGAAGGTCATGGCATATCTAGAGGCCGATGGCGTCAAAACATCCGAGACACCTTACTCACCATTCGGTTTACGCTGTCTCGATAAAGTGTACCTGTCAAAAACGAAAGCATTCGCAAAAGGCTGGATTGAAATTCAGGATGAGGGCGCGCAGCTTATCGCACTGCTATGCGATGTAAAGGCCGGTGAACAAGTTTTGGATTATTGCGCAGGGGCAGGGGGCAAAACATTGGCCCTCGCTGCAATGATGGAATGTAAAGGGCGCATCGTCGCTATGGATATTCATGAAGACCGCCTCATGAAATCAAAGTCCCGTTTAAAAAAAGCGCACGCGCATGACATCGTTGAACTCCGCGCGATAAGTGATGCCCGCCACAAACGCTGGCTAAAACGCCAAAAAGACAAATTTGATTGTGTACTGATTGACGTGCCGTGTTCAGGGACGGGTACATGGCGACGTAACCCTGATATGCGCTGGAAACAATATGGGCCATCCATTGAGCAACTTATTGATATTCAACGTGAAATTTTATCAGACACCGCAAAATTCGTAAAACCGGGCGGGCGTCTGGTGTACGCCACATGTTCAATATTATCGGATGAAAATGAAAACCAGATCGCATGGTTTTTGGATAATCATCCGGATTTTACATTGAAACCCATCAAAGATGTCTGGCCGGAAAACCTTGAAGTACCATCACAAGATGACGTACTTCGCCTTACACCGCACCGTAACAAAACGGATGGTTTCTTCGCCGCCTATCTTGTGCGATCTGCCTGATCATCCTCATGATCGCCGTTATGCTTATCCGAAAGGATGCCCTTACCATGATGACCAAATTTTTTGTCACTCTCACTACCGCGTGAACCACGACATTTGCTACGGAACGGATGTGGACGTTCATGATGTTGAAACACTTTGATGACATGGCTACGCTCATCCGCAGTAAGATTTTCACCTAACGTTGCGAGATAATTCAATTTAATGCTCTCAATATCACCTTTCAACGCCGCATAACGACCGGCATTTTCTAAAAAATCAGATTTTTCATACGTTTCAAGACTATATGTCGCGGCAAGCCCCTCGCGAATGGTTTTCGCCTCCATAAATTTTTCACGAAGAGCGCCACGCATATCCTCACCCTGTTCACGCATATACGTACGCGCTTCGGGCGAAAGATTATTACGAATATCAGGGTGATTCATGGGCATGTAATACCATACCTTATACGCAAACCCGCCTATTAAACCCATAAACACGACGTTCAGGATGATCGAAATGGTAAATAGAATTTTTATTTTCTTACTCATAAATACACCCCGTAATTCAGTTCATCAAAAATGGATGCCATAAGATAGTCATCCGACCATGACACAAAATCAAACGATACACCTGTCGCAACGCCAAGAATAAGCATGGCGGCGATCGCAACCTCCGGGCGTGGCAACACAAATATATTGCAGAATTCATCTGATAATGCCGTCAAAAATGCCTTCCATGTTGGTATATTCTGCTGCTTCATCTGACCGGTACGATCAATGATACGCTGCACAAGCTGTGGCGGTGTATCAGGATGCGCTCGTGACTCCAGAATTTTATCTACCTTATGATCATGATGCTTTGTCATAGGATGTATCCTCTATAAGGTTATTATCTTCAAAATGTATTCTCAACGCTTTCTTCGCTCGCATAATCAGTGACTCCAGCGCCTTCACACCTATACCCATTACACTTGCGGCCTCTTTATTCGATAGGCCCTCATAAAAACACAAGGTTAATGCACTTTTTTGTCGTTCAGGCAAATTATGAATACCTGCCTCCAAAACAATCTGTACTTCTTTTTTATCTATTGTATCATCCGCTGCGGTTTCATCCGTTGCTCTAAAATCAAGTACATCCGTCCCCGTTATCGGTTTCTTACGGCGCAGAAAATCGATGCAGCGGTTATGAATGATGCGTGTAAACCATGTCGTAAACTGCACATTCTTGCCCGCATCCCATGTATGCGGATTTTCCCAGAATTTTACAAACGCATCCTGCACAACATCCTCCGCATCACTTTCATTGCCGAGCATACGCCACGCAAACCGAAAAAAGCGATCCGTATGCCGCTGGACAAGCACACCAAACGCCGCATGATCTCCGCGCTGAATGCGGATGATAAGTTCCGGATCGTTCTCATTTCTGCAAATCTGCATATAAAAGGCAATATCGTTGTTTTTGATTATTTAGCATCGTTCATAACAAAGCCGTCAATATCGATTATTCTGAATTCAGGTTATAGTCGCCTGATTTATGCCTTTTGCACTGATGGCCCTTACCATCCATATCTTTATATTTACCGCCGTGCTTTTCGCGGCGTTTTTCATGCATAGCCTTAAAGGCAGATTTCATTTCATCCTGAGTGACAAAACCATCACCATCACCGTCCATTTTCTGAAAACGCTCCAATGAATTCTTCTGAAATTCGTCCTTTGAAATTTTACCATCGCCATTTGTATCACCTTTGGCAAAAAACCCGCCTTTGTGCTCATGTTGATCCGCAATGGCATATGTTGATAGGGACAAAAGACCCACGCCAATAACACCTGTTAAAACCGCGAAACGAATAGACATATTATTACTCCTTTATATTTATTCATACACATTGTACGCGCATCCTGTACGTACCCTTCGCAAGAACATAAAAATTTTTGAAAATTATTTAGCGAGATCAAATACCAAACGGTGAGGCTTATCACCATCCGGTTTCAACGCCATAACACCCAAAACCTTCGTATCTTTCTTCAGCGCCATGACAAGACGCGCCGTATTGTCATCTGTCTGGACCTTATAAGATGCAACAACAGGGGCATTTTTGAATGTTTCCGCTTGCGTTGTTTCCCATTTCAGAGTTGGCAATTCGATAATCAAAAGCTTTTCATCATTGTCGAGATCATAGGAATGTTTTGCAGATACACTCATATCAAGGACAACACGCGTACGGTCACTATGCTCACCCAGACGTAAACCAATCACGGCAGGATGCGCCGGCATTTCCTTCATAGGCTTTGGCGCCACCTTCTGTGCCGTTTTCGCCGGTGCCTGTTTCAACACAGGCGATGTGTGTCCGGAATCTTTATGTTTTGCCATACTATCATTGGCAGACGAGTGGTGAATATCCTGCGGTGCATGGTGTGCGGCCTTCTTCCATTCGGCAAGATCTTCTTCCTTCATATAATGAAGAAAACCGGCCGCCTTCATATCATCTATAATTTGCGTTAGCTCGGATTCACTCTTGATCAAGGCAGCCAGCGCAGGAATAGCGCGGTCAAAGTCATCGCGCAATTGCTGAACCGCAAATTCAATACGGTGCATACGGTCAATCGGATCAAGGATGGGGTCGGCAAACATTTGGCGATTATTGAGCTTAGCACCCTTAAA
>JAUICS010000228.1 GCA_030427765.1 Alphaproteobacteria bacterium | reverse complement strand
ACGGTGCACAGGTTGTAAGACAGGCAAATCAATATGTTTCTTCGCCGCCGACCCGCGTTTCTGTGCCGGAAGATGTTCCGGATATACCTCGAACGCCGCAACAGGGACATCAATATCCAGCTGCTCGAGAATAAGCGGATGCACCATACCGAATACACCGATGACGTTTTTACCAAGACGCAAAACGCCGGACTGGCCAGGGTGATACCATGATGGCGCATCGGTTGTAATTTGTGCCTTTTCACCAAAACCGCCAAACGCGTCCAGTGCGGCCATAGCATCGGCTTTCGCGTCAAAAACGTCTACCGTGCGGCTTTCGGCGTCGCCGGACCAATGGCGCAGCCCCGTTTTACCTGAACGTAAACCGGCGGCAATCAAACTTTGTTCATCCGTCCGTGTACCGCCAAAACCCGGCCCAACTTCGAACAATCCATTATCAGGATATCCGCGATCAATATTGCCTTTTACCGCCGTTAACAGGTTGGCAAGCGGTGTTGGGCGCATGTGGTCAAGCTCACTGCTAATCGGGTTACGCAGTGTTAATCCATCCTGCTTGCTAACGTTATCATTTGATACAAACAGCATCGCCAGCTCTTTAGGCATAAACGACCACGTCACGCATTCTTCCAAACCGCAAGCGGCAAGTGCGATACGGGCCGTGCGTGACATATCAACACGTTTTGTTTCGCGGTCCTTAATATCAAAACCGCCGCGCATAACAGATACGTTCTCAATGTTTTCAAAACCGTGGATACGGATAATTTCATCCACCAGATCGGCCGGACCAAAAATATCATGGCGCCAATTTGGAATATCCACTTCCCATGGTGTTTTCGCGCTATCTGTTTTAAATCCCAAATCCTGTAATATTTGTGCCTGGCGTTCTTCGCTTACCACAGTACCGGTCAGCTTTTCTGTAAATGCAGGGTCAAACGCGATCGGCTCGCGTTTATCCGGCACCTGACCGGCGACAACAACATCCGATACTTCACCACCACAAAGGTCCAATATCATTTGTGTTGCAATTTCGATACCGTCGATTGTAAAAGCCGCACTGATTCCGCGTTCAAAACGGTAACGTGCATCGCTATCAATTTGCAACGCACGACCGGTCTTTGCGGTTCTGGCCGGGTCAAAATACGCACATTCAAGGAAGACGTTTTCTGTATCTTCGGAACATCCGGTGGACGTTCCACCGATAATACCGCCCAGTCCCAATACGCCGCTATCATCACAGACGGCCGTCATGTAATCTTTAAGGGTATAGGACTTATCGTTAAGGGCATCCAGCTTTTCCCCATCCTTCGCCAAACGAACATGAATATCGCCATTCAGTTTATCGGCATCGAACACATGAAGCGGTCGGTTGAGTTCATAAGTCAGATAATTCGTAATATCAACCAACGCCGAAATCGGACGCAAGCCAATGGCGGTCAATTTCTTTTGCATCCAATGCGGTGATGGTCCGTTTTTAACGCCCTTGATATAACGGCCAAGGAACAACGGACACGCATCGGCATCATCTTTTTCAAACTGCAATCGCACCGATACCGGTGATGGAAATTTATCGCCAAAACGTGGAACCTGAACAGAACGCAAACTGCCCAGTCCGGCCGCCGCCAAATCACGTGCAATACCGCGAATACCGGCGCAATCCGCACGATTCGGGGTTAACCCGATTTCAATAACGGGATCATTCAAATCAAACAACTCGGCAAACGGGGTTCCTATTTCAACGTCCTGATCAACCTCAATGATACCGTCATGTTCGTCGGATAATCCCATTTCACGCTCCGACACCAACATTCCGCAGGATTCCTCGCCGCGGATAACACCTTTTTTCAGCTCGACACCCGTTCCCGGAACAAAAGAACCCGCAGGCGCAAACACGGCTTTCATACCTGTCTTTGCATTCGGCGCACCGCATACAACCTGAATCACCCCATCCTGTGTCTTCACCTTACACACACGAAGACGGTCAGCATTCGGATGCTGTGATGCCTCCTCGACATAGGCGACCTTAAACGGTGCAAACATCTGTGATGGGTCCGTTACGCCCTCAACCTCCAGCCCGATCGAAGTCAGCTTCTCGACAATGTCATCAAGACTGGCTTCGGTCTCTAAATGTTCTTTGAGCCAAGACAGTGTAAATTTCATATTCCGTTCCTTACTTACAACCGTTTATAAACACCATAATTCATGCGTTTTGACAAGCGTCGAGCGCCCGTTATTTCAGCACATTTTGAACCGGCAAAACATGAAATGAAAAATCCAGTTTAAAACCGATACTTTTATAAAGTTCCTGTGCAGATTCATTATCATGCGCCGCAATCCAGTATATCCGCTCCCAATCCTCAAGCTTTCCATGATCCGAAAGTTTATGAAGAAGCCTTCTTGAAATCCCTTTTCGCCGGAAATTCTTATCGACAAACAGATCCTGCATATAACAAACATGTTTCAAACTGCCCGTCGTCGGATGCAGAACATAGTGCAAAATCCCGCGCAACGCATCTTCACCAAACGCACCAAGACCATAAACAGATTGGCCGTCATCACATATACGTCCCCATGTATTCGCCGTAATGTCGTCAGACACTTGATTGAGCATATTTTCCTGCCATAACGGCAGCCATTGATCATAATCGGATTGTTGAAGATGCCGGATTAACATGACAACACAAAAATATTGTCATCGCGAGTGACTAACAGGAACGCGGCGATCCAGTTTGAATAAAAAATCTGGATTGCTTCGTCAACATACATGTTTCCTCGCAATGACATACTATGAATTTAATGCGCTGTTTGGTCTTTCAAGTGGGTTAAAGCCGTAATGTTTTAACCAGCGAATATCACTATCAAACATCACACGCATATCCGGAATACCGTATTTTAACATGGCAATACGTTCAATTCCGACGCCGAAGGCAAACCCTTGATATTCGTCCGGATCAACGTCACAGTTTTTCAAAACGTTCGGATGCACCATGCCGCATCCCAGAATTTCCATCCAGTCCTGATCCTTCGGGTCTTTTGCTCGGCCCAGTTTAAGCTCCTTACCCTGTTTGTAACATCCGATATCAACCTCGGCACCGGGTTCAACGAACGGGAAGAAACTCGGGCGCAAACGGACAGGCAGATCATCAACCTGAAAGAACATACGCACAAAGTCGGTTAAACACCCTTTCAAATGGCCCATGTGAACATCCTTATCAATGTAGAGACATTCCATCTGGTGAAACATTGGACAGTGCGTTGCATCCGAGTCCGAACGGTATGTCCGGCCCATGGAGATAATTTTATACGGCGGCTTATTATTCGTCATATGACGAATTTGCACCGGTGATGTATGGGTACGCAGCACCTTCTTTGCCATTTCCCCGTCTTCATCCGGATCATCAGGAAGGAAAAACGTATCCTGCATTTCACGTGCCGGGTGACCGGGTGGAAAGTTCAATGCGGTAAAATTGTGCCAATCATCTTCAATATCCGGTCCTTCTGCAACTTCAAAACCCATATCGCCCATAATGACAACCAGTTCATCCATAACATGGCTGATCGGATG
>JAUICS010000227.1 GCA_030427765.1 Alphaproteobacteria bacterium | reverse complement strand
TATGCTTCATAACGTACTGGAAACTCTTGAACGCGGGCCGGAATATTATTTCCGTACGATCACGTGTTCAGCTTCGGAAAGTGAAATTGCACATGAATTTGTAAAGATTGAGGAGGAATTTCCGGGTGTAACGGTTGGAAGTTATCCGCATTTCCGGAAAGGGGAGCTTGATTTAAGCGTTGTTTTAAAATCCCGCGATAAAGAAAGCCTTAATGAGGCGACACAGAAACTTCTCGATATGATTGACGATGATGGCGGTAAACCGCACGCGATTACGTTTGGCGCAGAAGATTTTATTGAATTTGTCGAAAAGTAAACGGCCTTAAACGTGTCACCGGAAACAAATAAGACCATATTACGTCTCGAGCAGCAGATAAAATCCCTTCAAAAAGAATTTGATGATTTTGCCTACGCAGTATCACACGATGTGAAGGCGCCCCTACGTCATATTTTATCCGCTGCCGAGTTTCTGAAAGCAAATGGCTATGAAGGCCTGAGTGACGATTCAAAGAAATTGATCGATATTATGGTGCGTGGTTCACATGACATCCAGCACATGATGGAACATCTGGTATCTTATTCAAAAATCAAACTTGATGCGGGTGGTTTCGTCGACGTTGATCTTAAAGCGGTTTTAGAAAAGGTATGTGATCTTCTAAGGGATGAAATCCAGAATGCAAACGCGCAGATAAATGTTGAAGACATACCGGTCGTTTTCGGGCATGAAGGCACATTAACACGCGTATTTTACAACCTTATTGAAAACGCCATAAAGTTTTCGAAAGATGGCGTAGAACCGGTCATCCGTATTTCATCCAAAACATACGAAGGTGGTTATAAAATTTGTGTTGCCGATAATGGGGTAGGTGTTAAACCTGCGCTGGAGGATAAGATTTTCATGATGTTTCATACTTTGAACCCTGGCGATGCGCGGCATGAAGGGATCGGGTTGCCGGAGTGCAAAAAAATTATGCAGGGACACGGCGGTAAAATATATCTTGATCATACCTATAAGGATGGCACACAATTCATATTAGAATTCAAAGGGGAAGAACCCTCTGCAAATACCTAAGCCGGTTTAATCAATGACAATGCGTGAAAAAGAAAAATTGCTAAGAACATATAATGTCCTTCTTGCGGAGGATGATGAAACGGACGCCCTGTTTGCACGGCAGGCATTTGAGCACGCACGGGCAAAGTTACGATTGCATATCGTAAGCGATGGACGTGAGCTCATAAAATTTTTGAACAATGAAGATGATTATGATGAGTCGCCGCGGCCGAATTTGATAATCATAGATATCAATATGCCAAAACTTAACGGTATCGAGACGCTAAAAATTATCAAAGCACCGGATTCAAAATTTAAAGATATTCCGGTTATTATGCTCTCCGGTTCCAATGCCGATAGCGATATTCGTGAATCCTACGCAAATTATGCAAACGCATACATGATGAAATCCGTTGGATTTACCGATATGATCGAATTTATCAATTGTATTGAAAGTTACTGGATTAGTAAGGTCGAACTGCCCCGTTTCGAAGAAGTTTAGGCGCAGGCTTCTATAGTTTTTCTATATCCAGTCCCAGCATCTCAAGCTGTTCGGATAGTAAACTTTGATTGAGCTTTGATTTATCAAAAAAATCGTATGCACCTGCCTTCAAACATTCTTCACGTGTAATATCCGACGGCATTCCGGTTGCTACATACAATGGTACTTCCGGGCGGACTTTCTTTAGGTCAAGAACAGATGACGGACCAACACTGTCGCCAACATTGAGGTCAGCAAAAATGACATCGGGTTTGAGGTCTTTTAAGATTGAATTTGCCTTGTGAACCGTTTTGCAAGTGATAACCTTCACATTCGAAAATGTACTGCTACATAGCTTTTCGAACAGGAACGTATCGTCCATGTCATCCTCAAGCAAAAGGACAACAACATCGTCCTCGGCAAACTTCAAATGCAGCGGCTTATCCATCATGTCTCCGAAACTAACCCATAAATACTATTTTATGAATTGTTTTATTAAGAAAACGATAATGTGTGCATTTATAATAAATTATGCCGAATTTTTTATGGTTGATGCCTTGTCGGCGTTACGGATTTGAAAGGTACCTGCCAATCTTTCTTCAACGATTGTATCTGCAATTTCGGCCGTATCTTTTCCTTCTTTATCGGACCGCTGGAAAATTTTAAGCAGCGTATTGTAAATGCCGGTCACACGGTACATCACAATATCCTTTGGAATGCCGGTCATCACAACATTGATAACGCCGCCCGCATTAATGGCGTAGTCAGGCGCGTATAAAATGCCGCGTTCAAACAATTGCCGTGCCATGTCCGGTCCGCTTAATTGGTTGTTGGCCGCACCGGCAACAATTTTTGCCTGCAGGAAATGAATTGTCTCGGGGTTAACATCACCGCCAAGTGCGCATGGACAATATACATCAACATCCTGTGACATGATTTTATCTGGCTCGATCGGTGTTGCGCCCCAATTCGTGACGGCGTATTGCACTTTTTTATCATCTATATCAGATACAAAAAGCTCCGCACCATTGCGATGCAATGTCTCACATAGCGGTGTTGATACATGACCAAGACCCTTAACCGCAAAACGGAATCCCGCGACATTGTCATTGCCGAATTTATGTTTCAACGCGGCCTTTATACCGCAATAAATGCCATGCGCGGTGTAGGGTGACGGGTCATCACCTGCCATGTAGGGATTCATGTCACCATGTGGGTCACGAATGCGAACATGTTCGGTAATTTCACGCGCGATAAGAAAATCGTCTTGGGATGTGCCGACATCTTCACCGGTTTCATAAATACCGTCCAGCTCGTTCAATGCGTGACCGATGGCCAGCATAATGTCACGCGTTGGTGTGGCCGTGCCGGGTACACCCATGATCACGGTTTTCCCGCCGCCATGTGGCAGACCGGCAAGCGTATTTTTATATGTCATGCCGCGCGAAAGGCGTAAGGCATCTTTTAAGGCTTCATCCTCATTGGCATAGGATGACCAGTATCTGCATCCTCCCCTGGCCGGACCAAGCTGCGTACTATGAATTGCGATGAAGGCTTTTAAGCCCAAGGCGCGATCTTCGATTTTTAATATTTTTTCATGATTATCAAAGTCGGGGTGAGATGAATAATCGGGGAATGAGAATTCTAACGTCATACTAATTTTCCCTGTTCTACACATATTATTATTTTTTATGACGTTAGGGAAAACCGTATTTTCTGTCAATTTAAATTCTATCTTGCACCGCAACTTGCCTGCATTGAAAACGTCCTTTAAAGTGCAGGCACAGAATAATTGTACACAGAACAGGAGGAATGATTATGACAGACCTATTTGAAAATCCACTTAAGACGAACGGCTTTGAATTCATTGAATATGCGGGCGATGAAAACGACCTGCACCAATTATTTACACAGTTTGGATTTAAGCCGGTTGCCAAACACAAATCCCGTGATGTTGTTTTGTATCAACAAGGCGATATTAATTTCTTACTGAACAAAGAAAAATCAGGTCAGGCCGGTGCGTTTATTAATGAA
>JAUICS010000226.1 GCA_030427765.1 Alphaproteobacteria bacterium | reverse complement strand
AATACTCAGCTATATCCCGACCGAATGGAACAAGCGTAAGTTCCGCACCAATGACGTTGCCAAGTGCCGGTTATTACACTAATCCATACAACCAGAATAACCAGGTCATGTTCAACGGGCCGCGCGTTATGAACGCACCAGTTGCATATAATGCGACGGTACCAAATACGCCAACCATGCCGCCATATGCGCCAGGCCATGGTCCGGGAACAAATACCTTTACGCAAAATGTGCCAATGGCACAGGCTGGCGGCCCCGTTGGAATGGGATACCACAGCTCATCAACACATCCGGCCGATATGATGTCCGCCGGCTCCAACATGACAAATACCGCCGGATCACCATATTCGATCCCAAGTCCGCAAGGTGTTGAATCCGGTATAAACCCGATACAAGTTAAAGCGGGTATCGTGGTGGGGAAAGACATGTTAATGAAGGCAGCATTGGACCCAAAAGCAACGCGTAATTGGCAAGCACAGCAAGGCCAGACATTACAAGGTGCCCTTGGCCAATGGTCAAAAGAAGCAGGGGTACAGCTTTATTGGAACGCAAATGTCGATTATCCGGTATATAGTGACATGAGTTTTAACGGCACATTTGAAAATGCCGTGGAATCCGTTTTTGGTCATTTCAAAAACATGCGACCAACATTATCAGGCCAGTTATATCCCAACCTGCCGGATGGGCCATCCGTCTTGCTCGTACGCGAGAAATAACGCCGTTTACCGCAATCTTCTATCGATCACGTGTTAGTGGGTTCCCGCTTAGTGGGTTTCCGGCCAGACTTACATTCTGCTTACCATGACTTGAACCATGAGCACGCCGGCCGAGACCACGCGTTTTTGGCTGGCGAGAACCACCTGTTTTATTAAGTCGACCGTTACTGCCGTTGAATCTGACATTTGTATCCCAACGTTTCAGTTTCTCACGGAATTTATGGTCCGGTGCATCCGGCAATTCAATTTCGAACCAGTCTTCCGGAATATCTTCGTCCTGTATTCCGAATACTTTGATTTCACCGTTTGCATCCGCCGCGTGCTGTTTCTTTTCCTCGAACTTGGCAAGTTGATCCGGTGTCATTTGATAAAATGTCTGCGGCAATGTGTAATCACGCGGGAAATGTGTAATATCAACCGGCACACGTTCCACCTGCTCCGCAATAAGGAATGACTTGCGTGTGCTCTTTGTATCCAACGGACGAACATTCATTTTGTATTTGAAATGATGTGCCGCCGAACGTGTGACAGGGTGTAATTCCAGTGCGGCCAGTTTTGGCAATCCGGTATCTTTATCAACCTTTGCCCATGCGCGGTTCACGATACATGGGCGATTTGTGAAGTCGCGGTTCTGCTCGATTTGGTCCCAGCCGCGTTCATGATTCACGATTGTCGGAATTTTGGCCATAACATACGCGCCTTTCCACAATAGTGGCGGCAAATTAACGTCATTCCAGCTTAATCCACCGATTCCGAGATCCTTTAAACGCTCCAGCGTCGCATCATTAAACTGCTGGTCTTCTATGGCGCGGCGTGCACGCTCATTCGGGTCATTTTCTTCGGCCCATTGTTCCGCAGCCTGTTTCAAAAGTTCTGCCATTGGCGGAATATCCGCCAGACGTTGACGCTGCGCTTTTGCAAAATCATCCCCTTCCTCAACCTCAGATACAATCGCCTCATCGGCCTCGTCCATACGGCGCTGGGCGATGCGTAAAATGTCTGGAATATCCTCATCCGTGATCATATTGCTGTCGCGCTTCAAACCAGCAATAGCATCTGCAATACTGACTTCGGTTTCTTTCTGACGGCGGCGATATTCCGCCATCATGGCTGATATGGCCGCATCTTCCTCTTTACGCTTTTCGCCAAACGCCTTCATTATGGCATCTTCGGCCTCAAACTGAAGGCGTCTATCGGCATTACGCTGAAGATGTTTTGCCTCTAGCTCATCCATAATCATATCGATTTCTTCAGGCTGCAGATCAAAAATATCCGTGCCAATCTCTTCATCAAGCTGGAAATCATAGTCATCGACAATATGTTGGGGGTTTGCACTTGGTAAGAATAATGTGTCGGCTTCGCCCGTAGGCATTTCGGCATAATTGCGAAGACCGCGGTGTTTACGGGAATGTTCATAACCTTCTGCCATTGCATCTTCGATCACATCGGCCATAAAATCAGGCTTTACATGCGCCTTAACATCCATGAAATGTCCCCAATATACCGAACTGAACGGAATAACATCGATCGCACTTCCCGTTCTTAGAACAGCAGGCTTTTCCAAACCGCCCAATGTTCCTTTGTTCCATTCAGTGTCGGAACTGTCGAAATACGGTTCGTACTGGTCATTATGATTGGCCGTGTTGAATGAAAAACGTGTTGTCCGAATGGCAATCGGCTCCAATGTTTCCGGATCAACATCCACGCCAAGCACCAAGACGTTACGCGGCGTTAATTTCATGTCCCCGTTTCGTTCAAAATCTGTTGGTAAATTCACACGCACGATATCACCACGTTTTAAATCGCGCGGTGTCCATACATCACCAATAAATTGATATCCGGAAATTTTCCGATGGCGGCGAAGATAATCAATTGCCTGATGCCACGGACGGTTACGCATTTCCATGATGTAGCGTTGTTCCCCATCACGGTTTTCGCCAAATGTTGGCATTCCTAATTCAGATGGTACATTGATTCCGGCGGCTTCGGCAAAACCCTTTAATTCGGCTGACATATTCTTCCCTTTGCGTAAAACTTATTTAACGTATTAATTTTTACATTGGGAGATACGCTTAAAGGGTTCTGTCAAATTGTCAATATATTATGTGAAAATTATTTGTCTTAATTATTGTGCGCCGTAACATATGAAGACATTTATTTTGTACCTGTCTTTTTACTGTCACTATCAGATGGCAGGAGCTCGGGATTCGTAATGTTACGCGGGGCAATATCGATACTGCCAATATCCGGTATGTCCTTGTTACCGGTCTGGACATGATAATCCTTAAGCTTACGCGCACCCGACAAAACATTCCGTTCAAGCGACCCAATCGCATCGTTGTAGGAATTCATGGCCGAGCCCAAATTCTTTCCGACCTTTTGCATATGTTCGCCAAACACGGACAGACGTTTGTAGAGTTCAGAACCCTGCTCGGAAATCAAACGGGCATTTTCGGCAAGCTGTTCCTGCCGCCAGCCATACATGACGGCCTTGAGGAGAGATATAAGTGTAGTCGGCGTGGCGGGTATGACCTTTTGATCAACGCCAGCCTCAATCAATGACGGGTCTTTTTCAAGCGCTGCACTGAAATAACTTTCGCCCGGCAAAAACATCACAACAAATTCCGGCGATTCGAACTGCTCCCAATATGCTTTTGATCCTAACACTTTCAAATGGTCGCGGACATGACGGGCGTGTTGTTCCAGCGCATGATGACGTTCATCCGGTGTGATACCGTCCTTGAAAGAATTGAGGTACGCATCAATTGGTGCCTTCGCATCAATCACGATGGAATGCCCACCCGTCAGTTTTACGATAACATCGGGCCGTTGACGCAGCCCGTCACCGGTGGAGGTTGTGACTTGTTCTTCAAAGTGTACGC
>JAUICS010000225.1 GCA_030427765.1 Alphaproteobacteria bacterium | reverse complement strand
TTACCAGCAGGACAGTAATGATTTTCAGATAATGATCGATCATGGTCCTGTTAATACCAGATTTTTATTGTCAGGCAACACGATAGACCCTAAGACCTTATTATGCCCAGCATCATGCCCAGCAAACATGTACCGCTTTCTCTGGATTTATTAGGAGGGTTTTATAGGTTCTCTCCCGCGTTCTTTAAGGCGCTGGGCCGTGTCGAGACCGCATGTTTTCAATATGATATCGCCGATATCAAGATTGAACGTCCCATTTTTATAACGGGACTGCCGCGGTCAGGAACAACCATCCTTCTCGAAATTTTAAACGCGTATAACGATACCGTTAGTTTCCGTTACCGTGATTACCCGTTTGTGCATATGCCGGTGTTCTGGAAATTTATGACATACCTGATGCCATCATCATCTGAAAAGGCCGAGCGTGCCCATAAGGACGGCTTGTTTATAAATGGAGATAGTCCGGAAATGCTGGATGAAATTATCTGGATGTCTTTTTTTGACCACCTGCATGATACGGATGCATCAAATATGTTGGGTGACACTGTTACAAACCCTGATTTTGAACGTGTTTTATTGCAAACGATACGAAAGTTGATCTTTCGCAATGGTAGGGGGGAAGGGCGTTATCTGTCGAAAAATAATTATTGTTTTTCAAGGATTTCCTATCTTCTCAAACTGTTTCCGGATGCGACGTTCGTAATACCGTTCCGTAATCCTGTAAACCATATTTTTTCGCTGTTGAAACAGAATGACCTGATTATGCAGGCGCAAAAGGATAGCAAACGGGTTCAGCGATATATGGATATGCACGGCCATTTTGAATTTGGCCAGAATTTCAGACCGCTGAATCTAGGAGGGCATGTTCAGACGGCAGAGATTGAAGAGTACTGGCAAGCCGGGGAATACTTGCAAGCATATACCATGTATTGGCGATATGTTCACAGTTACATGCTTGATCATGTGTTTAATAACTCAAATGTTTCGGGCAATATTATGGCGCTTGATTACGATTCGCTTTGTCATGAACCGGAGGCGGCAATATTTAAACTGGCTAATTTTTGCGGGGTTGCTGGGCATAACGATGTTCCCGATGTGAAGGCGCCGGATTATTATACGGTAAGCTTTTCTGATGCGGATTTGGCGTTTATCCATGATCAAACGGATGATGTGTACAATAAATTGAGAAAAGTTTCGGCAATGTGATTGAATATCGCACTGTAAACCCCTAGTATGATGCAAATTTTTAAGGATAAAACATGGGTATAGTGAATTCACTGCGGATATTTTGTGCCATTGATACATCGGATTATGATGAGGCGCTTAACCTTGCCAAGTCTGTAACGCCGCTTCGTATCGGTATTAAGATCGGCTTGGGGTTTTATTCGAAACACGGGCCGCTCGCGGTAAAAGAAATCGTCGAGAAGGCCGGTAACCCGCCATTGTTTCTTGATTTAAAATTCCATGACATTCCGAATACGGTGTATGAGGCGGTGCGTAGTATTGTTCACTTGCACCCGAAATACATAAACGTGCATGCGTCTGGCGGTACGGCAATGATGGAGGCCGCGCGCGAAGCCGCGGTTGAGGAGGCTAAATCCAATTCCCTGCCGGTGCCGAAAATACTCGGTGTGACTGTTTTAACCAGTCTGGATAGCACCGCTCTATCCGAAGTCGGACAAACATCTTATGTGACGGAGCAGGTGGAGCGCCTTGCGCAGCTGACCAAAGATGCCGGACTTGACGGGGTGGTGTGTAGTGCGCATGAAATTTCGATTATTCGCGAGGCGTGCGGAGAGAACTTCATCCTGATGGTACCGGGTATTCGTCCAGCCACAACAGATACAAGCGCTGAGGCGGATGACCAGAAACGTACGAAAACACCGATTGAGGCGCTGAAGCTCGGCGCAAACCACCTTGTGATTGGTCGCCCTATTACAAAGGCAAAAATACCGGTGCAGGCAGCACAATCTATTCTAGACGAAATTCAGCGCGACACAGACTGGTAAGAGTCAATGTCTGGTCCAAAAATCAAAATTTGCGGCATTACAAGTATGTCTGCATTAAATGCAGCCGTTGAATCGCGTGCGGATTTTGTCGGTTTTGTGTTTTATGAACCGTCGCCGCGAAATTTACCGGTTGATCAGGCGTCCGCACTGACGAAGGCCGTTCCCACCGGGGTGCGAAGTGTGGGGTTGTTTGTTGATCCCGATGATGACTTACTCCAAAACGTATTATCATCTGCGCATCTGGATATGATACAGCTTCATGGTGATGAAAGTCGCGGGCGGGTTGCGGAAATCAAGGACAGGTTTAAATTACCCGTCATAAAGGCCATTAAAATTCGTGATAAGGATGATTTGAAGCAGGTGGCCCAATTTCGGCCCGTTGCCGATTGGCTTTTGTTCGATTCCAAACCAATATCACATCCTTTGCCCGGCGGGACGGGACATTCATTTGACTGGGACGTTTTGAACGGATATGAAGATGATACAGGCCGTTGGTTTTTGGCGGGCGGTCTTACGCCGGAAAATGTGGAAAGTGCCGTTACGCAGGTAAAACCGCCGGCGATTGATGTGTCGAGCGGCGTTGAAAACCAGCCCGGTGTGAAGGATAACAACAAGATTAAACGTTTTATTGAGAATGCCAGATAAAGGGTAGAGACCAGATAAAGGGTAGAGACCAGATAAAGGGTAGAGACCAGATAAAGGGTAGAGAAATGACAAAACCACTTAATACATTTTCAGAAGGACCGGACGAAAACGGGCATTTTGGCCCGTATGGCGGACGTTATGTTGCCGAAACACTTATGCCTTTAATACTAGATGTCAGTAAGACATGGGACGATGTGAAGGATGATCCGTTATTCTGGAGTGAATTTTATGGTTACGCGAAGGACTATATTGGTCGCCCAAGCCCTCTTTACTACGCCGAATCCGCGACTAAACACCTTGGCGGAGCGAAGATATATTTTAAACGGGATGAGTTAAATCACACCGGTGCGCACAAAATCAACCATGCGATGGGGCAGGTATTGCTTGCCAAACGTATGGGGAAAACCCGCGTTATTGCCGAAACCGGTGCGGGCCAGCATGGCGTGGCCACTGCAACCGTTTGTGCGTTGTTTGATATACCGTGTACGATTTATATGGGCGCAACGGATATCGAGCGTCAGAAGCCGAATGTATTCCGTATGAAGCTTCTTGGTGCGGAAGTGAAGCCGGTGACAAGTGGTTCTCAAACCCTGAAAGATGCAATGAATGAGGCGCTGCGCGACTGGGTCTCTAACGTGTATGATACGTTTTACATCATCGGTACTGTGGCGGGTCCGCATCCATATCCGGAAATGGTGCGCACGTTCCAGTCTGTGATTGGTAAGGAACTGCGTGAGCAGATTACCGAAAAAGAAGGACGCTTGCCGGACAGTCTGGTGGCCTGCATTGGTGGCGGTTCAAACGCCATGGGGTTATTCCATCCGTTTCTGGATGATAAAGAGGTTAAGCTTGTCGGTGTTGAGGCAGCGGGCCATGGTCTGGATACGGAAGAACATGCGGCGAGCCTTGCAGGCGGCACACCGGGCGTTCTTCATGGCAACAAAAGTTATTATTTGCAGACCGAA
>JAUICS010000224.1 GCA_030427765.1 Alphaproteobacteria bacterium | reverse complement strand
CTGCAGCGTTTGGAGAAGTCATTAACCCTTTTGGCTGCGTGCTTACGAAAGAAACTGGATGAAGACGAAGGTGATTTGGAAACAGATATGCGCAAACGTCTGCAATCCACAATCAGTATGATTGAACGTAAAGCAAGAACGGCGGTAAAACCATGGGCATCGGTGCTTGAAACACTGGCCGAAAACGTAATGCCGGATGGCGTTGTCGACTGGATGGAAATTGAAAAGATCGAGGCGACTGTGTTTGATATCGGCGTATACCGTCATTACAAAGATCCTATGATTCCTTTTGCCGGTGTATTAAAACCGTATTTGCACGGTATGCTCGCCACCTCCGCAACATTAAACGATGAAACGGAAGGGCATGGTCAGGAATGGCGGTTTGCCAAGGAACGCACCGGCGCGCATTACTTTAATGATGCGCCGCTGACATTTTCGAAATCCTCGCCGTTTGATTATCAAAAAAATGCGAAGGTCTTCATCGTTAATGACGTGGATAAGAACAGTCTGCGACAGGTCTCGGCGGCGTTTAGCAGCCTGCTTGAAGCTTCACATGGCGGAGCATTGGGGCTGTTTACCGCTGTAAGCCGTTTACGGCAGGTGCATAACACAATTGTCCATGATCTTGAGAAAAAAGGATTGTCACTTTATGCCCAGCATGTGGACCAGCTTGATGCCGGAACACTTGTCGATATGTTCCGTGATGATGAACATGCGTGCCTTCTGGGAACCGATGCAATGCGTGATGGGATTGACGTGCCGGGGGCGTCGTTGCGGATGATATTATTTGACCGTGTGCCTTGGCCGCGTCCGACAATCCTGCATAAGGCGCGGCGTGATATCTATGGCGGACGGCGTTATGATGATTTGATTACGCGCCTGAAATTAAAACAGGCATTTGGCCGTTTGATCAGAAGTGCGAATGATAAGGGCGTATTTGTGATGCTAGACCCGATGTTGCCGTCGCGTCTTTTAACGGCATTTCCGGAAACGGTCGAGGTTACAAAATGCGGGCTAAAGGACGCGCTTACGGCGATTAAGGATTTGAATTTAGGCGATTAGTATGGTTTTTAATCAGATATGCTAACGCGATACGATTTTACCCTACCTTACGCCGATGCGGTGACGGTCTTTCATAATGTGAAGGATAGACCATACGCCGTATTTTTGGATAGCGCGGATCAAACGCACCCTCTCGGGCAGCAAAGCATAATCGGATTTAACCCTGTCGAGATATTAACGCCGCAATCGGGCCGCACATCGTTTGAATATTGTCAGGAACGTCTTGATGTCTGGATATCAAAGATCACACAAACAGATGCACAAGGGACAGATGCATCGTTCTGGGGCGGCATTATGGGTCTATGGTCATACGATCTGGGGCGTGAGCTTGAGGTTCTTCCCGAAGATACGGCGGACGTATTTAATATGCCGGATATGTGCGCGGGCATATATCTGAATGTCATTGTTTTTGATCATAAAATGCAATCGGTGCGCTACACCGTCTGTGCCGAAAATGAAATTGAGGCAAATAAGCATTACAACGATGTAAAAGAATTCTATTCGCGGGCGGTGAAGTCTCGCGATGATATTCCAGAAATACCCATCCGCACCAAAACGGAACGGAATGAATTTTTAAGCAAAATACAGCAGGTTATTGATTTCATTTATCAGGGCGATATCTTTCAGGCCAATTTGTCTTTGGGGTTTGAAGGTCAGGTCCCGTCATCCTTTCCTGTGTATGATTTTTACCGGAAATTACGTGATGTAAATGCCGCGCCATACGGCGTGTATTTTAATATGGGGGAGGCGCAGCTTCTGTCCGTATCGCCGGAACAATTTTTATCTGTAAAGGACGGAAAGGTTGAAACACGTCCGATTAAGGGAACATGTCCGCAGGGGAAAACGCCGGATAAAGATAAAGCCGCCAGACATGATCTGATGAACAGTGCGAAGAATAAGGCCGAAAACGTGATGATCGTTGATTTGCTGCGGAATGATATATCGCGCGTGTGTGACCCGTATTCGGTCGATGTACCGGCGCTTTGGCATCTGGAATCATATGCTGAGATTCATCATATGGTATCCGTCGTCACGGGACGTTTGGAGGATGGAAGAACATGCACGGATGCACTGGCCGCGTGTTTCCCGGGCGGTTCCATAACCGGAGCGCCAAAAATCCGGGCAATGGAAATTGTTGAGGAACTGGAGGCGGAACGCCGATGGGCATATACGGGCAGTGCAGGATATATCGGGTTTAATGACGTCATGGATACAAATATTCTTATCCGCACAATGGTGTTTAAGGATGGAAAGGTCCGTTTTAATGTCGGCAGCGGTATTGTCGCCGACTCCGTTCCGGCCGAAGAATATGACGAAATTATGGCGAAGGCCGCAGGGATTCTAAAAAGTTTTGTTGCCGCGGGCGATGATCAGGAAAAGGAATATGGCCATGTCGGATGACGTTCTGATCATTGATAATTACGACTCTTTCGTCTTTAACCTGATGCGGTACACACGAAAACTCGGGTTTGGAACGAACGTGGTTCGTAATGATGATGATTGCCTGAAGGATGATAATTTTATCAGGCGGCATCACGCTATCATTATTTCCCCGGGCCCGTGCGCGCCGGCGCAAGCGGGATATTCCAAAGATGTTATCGAGGAATACGGACCGGTTTTGCCAATTCTGGGTGTCTGTTTGGGGCATCAGGCAATTGGCGAAGTTTATGGCGGGCATACTATGCAATCCGGTGCGCCTGTGCATGGGAAAACCGCGATGGTCACACATGACGGCAGCGCACTTTTTGAAGGTATTCCAACGCCGTTTGAGGCGATGCGTTACCATTCTTTAATTTCAATCCCAGAACCGGATGGCGATTTGATTGTAACGGCCAGAACCGGCGATATTGTTATGGCACTTGCGCATAAAGATTATCCGGTTTACGGCATTCAATTCCATCCTGAATCTGTTCTGACGAAGAATGGTATGCGGGTGATGGAAAATTTCTTTGTGCTTGCCGAGGAATGGCCTCGGAATGGCTTGAATATGAAAGGGCGGCATGATGAAATGCTGGATTAACGGTTCTTTTCAGGACGAAGATCAACCACAAATACATATTACAGATCGCGGTTTTGGTCTTGCCGATGGGATTTTTGATACGCTGCTGTGCGTAAATGGAAAGCCCCAGTTTCTGGATCTGCATTATGATCGTTTGTGCCGTCATTCTGGAGTGCTTGATATACCGTTTGTGGCGGATATGCCGCGTGATAGATTTTTGTCGACCATACACGATGTGATTGCCGAAAATGGATTGTTGGAGGGGCGTTTCAGTATACGTACAACCATTACCCGCGGTGTGGCTGCACGGGGGCTTGCACCGCCGGAAAACCCCGATATTACGGTTGTGATTAAGGCATCTGCCGTTCCTGATAAATCTGCGTTTCCACCACTTAGGCTTATGATGGCACGGACGGTGAAACGGAATAAACATTCACCGTTATCAAATATCAAATCGATGAAGTATGGCGATAATATCCTTGCGCATATCGAGGCGAAACAGGCCGGTTACGATGATGCGCTTATGCGTAATACCGATGATGATGGGTCCTGCATTACGAACGGA
>JAUICS010000223.1 GCA_030427765.1 Alphaproteobacteria bacterium | reverse complement strand
CATCCTGAAATTCAAGGAGCTGGCCGTCTTCCGCATAAATGTCGATATAATATTCCTTACCGCTCACTACTTATTCCTTATAAACACCCTATTTGGCGCCCAACATACATTATTATGGTAAATTTATCAATCTATATTTAAATAATCATTAAAGTACGCATAAAGATATTTTCTTTACAGAGCGACATATGTGAAATATTGTTACGTAAATATAAAATATAGGAGGATTTATGATCGATACTTTCACAGTCACAGGGGAACGTCAGCTAACAAGCCTGTTTTTTCAAGATATGCTTGAGGGACATGAAAAAAATATGCCCCATATTGATGTAAAAACTGGTATCGCAACCGTACAGGTTGGTGAAGCCATAGTTACTATCCACGGCGGGCAAATCACAATTCAAGGAATGGATATTAAAACATTATCCGCGCATGCACGTAATGTTGGCGGTATGCTGAAAAAAACCGGTGAAGATTTAGCCCCCGAGCAAGGCGCTGGTTACCAGATCGTCCCTAGTCTATAAGTTAAATTAGATTTAGTGTACGTGCGCGTCTGTCGCCTTATGCACCCAGCATTCAACGATAGTGTTCGCGTCGGATGTCGAGCACGGATGGTGATAACGCAAAACGTTCGAGGCAATATTAATCGCCTCGCCTTTTGACACGCCACTGGTTAAAAGATTGTTGTAAGTGTTAAGGACAATTCCCTGACACTTGCATGGCTCAGGCTCCTCGGCCATGCCGAAGAACTCTCCACAATCGTCTACTTGCTGTCCCATTTATTTCTTTTTCTTAATTTTGCGACCATACAGCTCAAGACGGTGGTCGATAAGATCGTATCCAAGTTCATTCGCAATACGTTCTTTAAGCTCTTCAAGATCTTCATTCTGGAATTCAATCACTTCACCACTTTCAAGATCAATAAGGTGGTGGTGGTGATCCATGTTTACTTCGTAACGGGAGAAGTTTTCTTTAAATTCGTGACGTACAACCAAATCCATTTCATCCAGCAGGTTTAGTGTACGGTATACCGTTGCAATACTGATTGATGAGTCTTGCGCCTTTGCACGTTCATATACAGTTTCAACAGATGGATGGTCCTCTGCCTCACCCAACACGCGAAGGATGACCTTACGCTGTCCTGTCATTTTCAGTCCCGCATTCGTACATCTTTCGACCAAATCAGTCATATTTCTTTCCTCGCCAGTGCTATCCATTTATGGGGCATACCATAAGATGACTACATATTGAAAACAAGAGATGATTTATGATTATTCGTGGTTTTCTTTGAATTCCACTTTGTCTTTGATGATACGGCTTTCCGGCAAATAGACACATACGGTTGTTCCCTTCCCGACCTCGGAATCGAGTGTAAGAACACCGTTATGAAGCTCGGCCATAGCCTTTGCAAGCGGTAGCCCGAGGCCAGTACCCTGATTATTATGAACCATAGCGTGGTTATGAACCTGCCCGAATGGCTCCAATGCCTCTTTAATCTTCTCTTTTGGTATACCTATACCCTTATCGGCCACGGAAACTTCTATACCAGTACGGATTTTTTTGGTTTTTACCGTTATTTCACCGCCCGGTTCGGAATATTTCACCGCATTTGACAGCAAATTAAGCATAACCTGACGAATTAAGCGTGGATCGGCGTATATATGTGGGAAATTAGGGTCTTCATCAAAAATTATATCAATGGAAATACTGAACGTACGGGACGAAACGATACGAATAACTGACTTAATGACTTCATTCAAACTGACCTCTTCCTCGACCAGTTCGATACGCCCCGCCTCAATTTTCGACATATCAAGGACTTCGTTGATAATTTCAAGAAGGTGACACGCACTCATATGCACATCGCCCATGTATTCCTTGTATTTAGCGTGACCTATCTTACCAAATGTTTCATTCATCATAATTTCAGAGAAACCAATAATGGCATTGAGCGGTGTACGTAGTTCATGTGACATATTGGCAAGGAAAGATGATTTTGAACGGTTTGCAGCGTCCGCCTGTTCCTTTGCATCACGAAGGGATATCTCCATTTGCTTACGAAGGGTAATATCCATCACCGTTGTAATCTGGAAACGTCTATTATGGCTTAGTTCCAACGTGGCCGTAGTGAAGAGTACGTTCGCAACAGTGCCGTCCTTACGGCCGATTTTAAATTCGCCGGAGCTACGTTCGCCTGTTTCAATGAGATACTCATGATTCTGTTTGATCATTTTTTGCTCGTCGGGAAGTAGGATTTTCGAGAAATCTTCCCCGATCAATTCATCACGTCCCCATCCGTATGTACGAACAAAACTGTCATTCACCCGCACAATACGCTGCGAAATATCCGTAACAAGGATACCAACTTCACTTACATCAAAAATGGATGTTAAAAGAGAGATCGCATCATCACGTTCACGTTGCAGGCTGGATTGGTCCGCCATATCGGGCTGGCCCATAATATCAAGAAGCACGACATTCCCCTCGAAATCAAGCAGAGGGTTAATCCAGAATGCATGTACGCGGATACCGCCCGGAAAACTTGGTAGTGCCTGAATTGTCACTGGTACTTTTTTGGAAATACAGACCTCGAACGAATTGTAGAAATGGCGTGCGTTCTCGCTGTCCATAAACGCCGACAAGTCATGGCCGATAATTTGATTTTCGCGACGATTGAAATATTCATACGCCTTATTATTCATCTGGCTAACCACAAACGTCTTATCATCCTTGGCCTCTACCAAGAAACGCGGAACGGGCATTGCGTCGAATAAAGCTTTGTGATCAATCATAAAGTTAACAAAACATTAATTATGTAAAATTAATTATACCCCCCTGAGAAAGGGATGGCAATTTTTACAGTTATAAAGCGGGAAAGTTACTTTTTAATTAATATCTTATGACCAGTAATTAATATTATTTGGTTCCAAACAAACGGTCGCCGGCGTCGCCTAAACCGGGGACAATATATGCCTTCTCGTTCAAGGATTCGTCAATGGACGCGGTAATCATGCGTACGTCAGGGTGATTTTCCTGTATTACGCTTATTCCTTCCCTTACAGAGACTATAGATACAAATGTTATAAGCTCAGGCTGCGCCTTATTTTTCAAAAGAACTTCAATTGCGTAGGATGCGGAATGTCCAGTCGCAAGCATTGGATCAAGCAAGAAAATGCTACGGCCGCTAAGGTCTGGAAGCCTAACAAGGTATTCAACAGGGCGTGTTGTCTTCTCATCACGATACACGCCAACATGACCGATTAACGCCTCTGGCAATAAATCTTCCAGTCCTTCTGCCATATTCAGGCCTGCGCGCAAGATTGGCACGATCACGGGCTCCGGCCCTGCAAGAAACGGTGCATCCATGCCTGTAATGGGTGTTTGTATCGGTTTATGTACGATTGGAAGTGTACGTGTCGCCTCATACGCCATTAAATAGGCCAGTTCGCGCATGTGCTCGCGAAAATCTTTCTTCGTACAGCTTTCCATACGCATTTTACTAAGACGGTCTTTTATAACGGGGTGGTCAAGCACCGTAACTTTACCTAGATCAAGGTTATTCATATCCACTTTCTGCGCAGTTGCCGGCATTTAATTGTCCTTCATGTCATTTATGTATTTCTGAAGCGGG
>JAUICS010000222.1 GCA_030427765.1 Alphaproteobacteria bacterium | reverse complement strand
TTCGATATCGAAGACCTGTGCTATACCAACATGCATAACCGCTGTCTACTAGATCACACGGCAATTATATGGCCCGCCACCACCGAAGAGCAGGCAGAAAAAATCAAAACTCTCGAAAATGGCGAGCTATCGGATATTGCCGTCATTGAACGTAAACTTCCCCAAGATACCTCCGTGAATTTCGTCTATAACGGCAACGGGTCCCAATGGGTAGGAATGGGGAAAGATTTACTAGGACATTTTCAGGCCATTGACGATGCCATGACCGAAATGGACGGCTTTACAAAAATCTATTTGAATTGGTCAGTCAAAGACTGGATTATGGGGGAACAGAACGAAGAAGACCTCAATGACGCCGCCATCGTTCAACCTGCAATCCTATCGATTCAAATCGCCATAACGGATTTGCTATTTGAATTAGGTGTAAATCCACACGCCGTTATCGGACATAGTGTCGGTGAAATTGCCGCGGCATATGCATGCGGCGCGATTGACAAGGAAGGAGCCGTACAGATCATCAAGGCACGTTGTGATGCACAAATCCCAACCAAAGGATTGGGCCTTATGGCCGCAATAAATACATCGCCGGATGATATTTATACGCTCAACAAAAATAAGAACATAAACCTCACCATTGCATCCTTTAATACGGACAATGCATTAACGGTCGTGGGCACACATGATGAAATTGATGAAGTTGAAAAATTCGCGATTGAGCAGCGAAAGACATTCAAACGTCTGGACAGTGAATATCCGTATCACAGCCCGTTTATGCGTGCAGGTGAAGATATTTTTATGGAGTCCCTGGGCAAATACACGTTGAAGGATGAAAACGATATTGATTTCATTTCAACAGTAACCGGTAAGGTGCAACAAAAAGATAAACTCGACCATGATTATTGGTGGCAAAACGTGTGCCAGCCGGTTTTATTTGATAATGCAATACGTTATGCGGTTGAACATTCGGCATCTTCTGAGCGCCAATCGATGCTGTTTATTGAAATTGGTCCCGCCGCCATACTTCAATCCTACATCCGTAAATCCTCCGTGGAATGTAAAGATAAAAAACTGCTAAGCATGCAGCAAAAAAACGCCGACACCACAAAGTCGTTAAAAAAATCGCTCTCGCAGCTTCTTGCATTTGGCGTTATGGACAAAAAAGAAAAACTTGTTCCGAACGGAAAATTCATTCGCGACTATGAAACCTACCCATGGCAAAATCAGGCGCTTTGTTATGATTATACGCCGGAATCATCACATCGCTTAACGACGCCAGAGGATCATCCATTACTTGGTTATAAGGATAATAATGATGCCGGGCATGCATCATGGACAAATGTTATTGATCCGGTTACAGCGCCATTTTTAAACGACCATAAATTCCAGTCCATACCTACATTTCCGGCATCCTGTTTTATCGAGATGGCAATAGCCGCCGCGGAAATGGAGTACGGCAAAAACAATAAAAACGTTTCTATATCGCACTTAAGGATATTCCAGAAATTATCATATACAGACAATACACCGGTAAGATTGTTTTTTGAATTCACAGACGATATCGGACATTTCCGGATATATAGCCGTCCATATAATCAGGACGGGCCATACACAGACCATGTGCACGGAAAAATATTGCCACATAGCAATCTGAACGGCATGGGCCAGTATGACAACGTCGAAAAAAGTACCTCTAAATATGACGGTGCATATATCACCTCGACCGCGCAAAAATTTGATCTGGATTACGGGCCGGTATTTCAATGTATTGATACTGTAAAATACGATGGCAAGTGCAGAATTGACGTCACATTTAAAGTTAACAATCACGGTGACAAGTTTCGATTAAATCCATTTGTTCTGGACGGTGCCTTCCAAAGTATTTTCGCAATATTGGATAACGCAAATGACCACCAAAACGCACCTTATTTACCCATTGGTTTTGATGATCTTTCCATCAAACAGACAGGCACAAATATCCATACCGCCCGTGTGGAAATAACAAACAGATTCATATCCGAAATCCGTGCCAACATTGTTCTACTGGATCACAATAATGACTGTATATCATACATTAAGAACATGCGTTTCAAACGCGTTCCGCAGCCAGTTGACGAACACATCGAAGACCGCGTAATTGGTTACACATATCAAACATTATTGTCGTTTGGTGATAACACAATCAACATACAGGAACTAATTGACTACAACGATCTGTCAATTGTTTCACCAGATGACAATGACGTTATCATACTGAACGCATTGGCAACCGCGTTCATGATTGATACATGGAATAAAATTCCGGAAGATGCGTTTTTGCTGAATGAATTCGGACAGCGTTTTAAGGACCAGTTGTTAAGCAAAGGGTATTTAACAAAATCCGAAACGGGATACACCCTAAACGATAATGATTTCCCGTCCCTTAGCGATATTATCAAAGACATTCACCAGAATTTCCATGGTCTTGTTCCGTATGTTTTAGTGCTAACCACATTGCAAGATGACATCATCGCAAGGTTATCTGCCGCAGACACAGAAACAAAAATTTCGGACTTCCGCGAAAACCAGTTGCAGCATTTTATGCAGCATGGAATTGTAAGTCAAAATGCACGTAACTATATCACGACTCTGTTGCAAAAAACGGCCAAAGAGACCATTAACAGACGACCGCTAAAAATACTGGAAATTTGTGACGACTTACTCCTGTTAACCCGCCCGCAATCCATCCAAAATACAGAACATTTTGAAACCCATGTGATTGCACATAGTGATTATAGGGCATACTTCCAAACTCGGAATGATATACGCGATGCCGTATTCCATTTCACAGACAGTGATGCCGATAACCTGAATATTCACAGCGATTATTTTGACATTGTGATCGACAGCCGGTTAAGAAATACGTCCCTTAAAATTGATAAGGATATATTCGTACGTCACGGCGGTTTGGTATTCAATGTAAATCGTCCGGATGATGCCCCATTCTTCCTGATCGAAACGGGTTTTAACCTTAGAACGGATGGGAAAAACCATCCCGACACACAAACGGCATTACCTCAAGATATTTATGGCTTAAACCTGAATTACAGGGCGGTTAAAAAGGATCAAAAACTTGCAGAGGTTAGAGGCAACTTTTTAATCAAAAACGACATCACAGGCATTACACAAAAATTGAATGGTGATGAGTGCAATATTCTAAACACAACAAATGGTAACGAGAATATTACATATCTCTGGTTCGTTGGTGATTACAGTTCGGATAACGAATGGAATGATGTAGAACATCTAAAAAATATCGCGAATGATCCAAACATAAAAGACATATGGGTTATTCTGCCAGAAAGCCTCCCTTATAAAACAAATACCATGCGCGGTCTTACTCGCGTCGTGCAAAACGAATACCAAGATAAAATGTTTCATCTTGCAACATACGCTAATGATGTGACGCATGAGGATATCAACAATCATCTTACAATTGCCATTGACCGCTACACGAATGAGCATGATCTAAAAATTGATACTTCCGGTATATACGCACTGCGTTACCGCACACGAAATACATCATTCCTTAACGGTAAACATTCCGACACACATTCCCTGAGGCTTGAACAGGAAAGTTACGGGCAGTTGCAAAGTCTAAAATGGG
>JAUICS010000221.1 GCA_030427765.1 Alphaproteobacteria bacterium | reverse complement strand
CTGCTAACCACCACAGAAATCTTTGCAGGAATGTCATTATTTTTGGCGGCATCCAGTAAGGCCACCATATTGCTGCCCCGTCCGGAAATCAGAACGGCAAGGTTTAGAATGTTATCCGCCATTTAAATTGCCCGTTTAGCCCCAAGCCTTATCCGTATTTTCGATAGCGACTTTTTCATTTTGTGCGCTGGATGATGCCGTCCCCTTCACAATAAAGCCTAGTTCGAAGACAGTTTCACCATTCTTTTCGAGCTCCAACTTAACAGACGCGGCCTGATCCGCCTTACACACGGCGATCATTCCAATCCCGCAATTGAATGTATGCAGCATATCATCATTGCCAATCTGGCCCATATCCTTAATCCACGCGAAGACTGGCGGTAATTCCCAAGACGATGCGTCAATAACGGCATGAAGATCATCCGGAATGATACGCTCAAGATTTTCCGGAATTCCGCCGCCGGTTATATGTGCCATACCGTGAACGGCGCCATTATCGCATGCCGCGAGCATATCCAGAACCGGCTTCACATAAATGCGTGTTGGTTTCAGCAAAAATTCACCAAGCGGATGCCCCTCGGTAAAATAACTATCGCGGTCGTAAGATAGATCCGGGCGTTCCTCGATAATCTTGCGGACCAATGAAAATCCGTTTGAATGAACACCGTTTGATGCAAGGCCGAGGATAACATCGCCATCCTCAATCGTAGACCCGTTAATGATGTTATCTTTTTCAACGCAGCCCACGGTAAATCCGGCCAAATCGTAATCACCGCCGCGGTATACACCCGGCATTTCGGCCGTTTCACCGCCAACAAGCGCACATCCAGCCTGCAAGCACCCTTCGGCCACACCGGCAATAACATGCTCCGCAATATCAACGTCCAGTTTTCCGGTAGCAAAATAATCAAGAAAATAAAGAGGCTCCGCCCCGTGCACAACAATATCGTTCACACACATAGCCACACAATCAATACCAATCGTGCCATGTGATTTTTGATGTAGGGCAATTTTCAATTTCGTACCCACGCCATCCGTTGACGAAATCAAAATAGGATGATCATATTTTTTAACTTTATGAAGATCAAAGAATGCGCCAAACGCGCCAATGTTTGTCATGACCCCACTACGGTCCGTTTTGGACACATGGGATTTAATCCTATCGACAAGTGAGCCCGCAGCCACTATATCTACCCCTGACTCTTTATACGCATTACCTTTCACTTTGCATCTCCTTTCAATGCTCGTTATAAAGAAAATACAGAATTCAAACAATGGATATATTCGTGCAGACTTTAAAAACTTTGGCAGTTGTCTTTTTTGTATGTCTTGCGGCAAACGGTTATTTTGCCTTATTAAACAATTCCGCGGCAAATAGCGATATTTTCACAGTGCGAAATGTCGAGGTTGACGTGACATCCGATAGCGCGGCACAAGCTCAGAGAGAGGCCTTCGAGACGGCACAGCAAGATGCATTCCGTATATTGCTTCAGCGTGTATTACCGCAAAATCAGGCCGAGGCATTCCAAATGCCGGAGCCAAGCCTGCTGCAAACCTTCATCCGGAATTTTGAGATTGATAAAGAGCAATTGTCATCCATCCGTTACAAAGCCAGTTATATATTCCGCTTTAAAGAAAATCTGGTCAGAGAATATCTTGAAAATTATGGTCAGACATATACGGATGTTGCGAGTAAACCAGTACTTGTTCTGCCGTTTTTCCAGCAAAACAACGCCATCATGTTATGGTCACGTGCCAACCCGTGGCTTGCGGCATGGAACAGGGCCAATTTAAAACGCGGATTGGTTCCGGTTATGGTGCCCATCGGTGATATGGAAGACATTCAAAACATCGGTGACAATCAGGCCCTGCAATATGATTTTCAGGGATTAGGCCGTATGGTGAGCCGTTATGGTGCCGGTGAGGCGATTATCCTCATCGCAACAACATCATCGATGTCGGAACAAAATATTGAGCCGTTATCCATCTTCATTTACCGGACCGACAGACCGGAACCCGAATTCGTCCAGCGCATTTTCGTAAACCCGAATCCAGACGAATCAAAAACAACGTTCTATGATCGTGCAGTCAGCGATGTTTATGAGCTACTTCAACAAAACTGGAAAGACAAAACCCTTATCACTGCCGATGAAAAAAACCGCCTGCAGGTCACAATCCGTTTTAATTCTCACCAGCAGTGGATAGCCACACGCAGGGCGCTTGAGAATGTTCAGGGTATTTCAGAACTTCATTACCTGTCCGTCAGTCCCTATTTTGCAGAGGTAGAATTGGAATTCCGCGGCAGTGAAGAACGTCTTCGCCTTGCTCTGGCACAACAGGATATGGTGTTAAGCCAGCCACATATTAACTTTGCCGCGATGACAGGACCGACAGGCGAAGGCCTTAAATACGAATTGCATATGAAACGTTATGCCCACTAAGAACAGCTTGCCTATTTTATCCATCAAAACAATCACCGCCTTTTGGGTGAGTGCCATAGCGCTGCTCATACTATTCGGGTTTGTTTTTCAGGACATATTACTGCCGTTTATTCTTGGTGCCATCATTGCATATATTCTTAATCCGGCCGTGAACGCACTTGAGACATATAAGATCAAGCGTGCCTACGGATCGTTACTCATTATATGCTCATTCATTCTGGTTCTTTGCATTTTAGGCGCGACAATCTTTCCGATTATTTTTAAAGAAATGGTCGTTTTATCAAATAAACTTCCGGAATACAGCGCATTGGCCTGGGAATATGTACGGCCGGTTCGTGAATGGCTGGAGCAACGTTTCAATATTTCTGCCGCCGATAATGAATGGTTTGCCAATGCATCAAAAACCTTTTCCGGAAATGCCATAAATATTCTAAACGGTATTTTTATGCCGGTGGTCAGTAGCGGCACATTCGTCGTAAATACACTATCACTTATTTTTGTCATGCCACTCGTCGCATTTTTTATGATGACGGAATGGCCAAAAATAATCACGTGGTTCAAAAACATGATCCCGACACATCAGCATAAAACGGTTGAGGGAATTGTTACCGACATTGATAAGAAAGTATCCGGATTCATTCGCGGACAATTATTGATCGCCCTTATCCTTGCGGTGATTTATGCAATCGCCCTTCAAATCGCCGGATTGAAATTTGGCCTTGTCATTGGCTTTATGGCCGGACTGTTATCCATTATCCCTTTGTTAGGGTCCATAATAGGGCTGATGGTCAGTATTATTGTGGCATGGTTCCAATCTTACAGCATCATTTACACGGCCGTCATTGCCGCCATTTTTGTGGGCGGGCAATTATTTGAAGGAAACGTGTTAACCCCAAAAATCATCGGTACCCAGGTCGGCATGCATCCGTTATGGATTATCTTCACGCTTATGGCCGGTGCGGCGATTATGGGCATTACCGGTATGCTCATTGCCGTTCCGATTGCATGTATCATCAGCGTTATGACACAATTTGCCATCAAAACGTATAAAGAGAGCGATTTTTACAATGCAAAGTAATGAAGCATTGCAGCTCCCCTTGGACCTTCCGCATATTCCGGCGATGGGACGTGATGATTTTTTAATTGCCCCGTGCAATGAATCGGCCGTGGCCCTGATTGATAAATGGCCGGACTGGCCCGCGCCGGCACGCGCC
>JAUICS010000220.1 GCA_030427765.1 Alphaproteobacteria bacterium | reverse complement strand
CATATTTGATCATATCCAGCGTTATAGGTGCGTTTATCGCCATGCCCTTGCGAATCCTCGACAATCTCAGTCGATGCACATGCACCAATAAACAAAACCAAAGCAAGTACTATAAATTTTTTCATGGATCCCCCCGATAAAAAAGAAAATGGCGCACCCCGGAAGATTCGAACTCCCGACCTTCTGATCCGTAGTCAGACGCTCTATCCAGCTGAGCTAGGGGTGCGCGTTCAAGAACAGTAAGGCAAGAAACTACGCAAATTGACCGTGATTTGCAAGTCTAAAATGCGCAGCGTAGCCATTTACACAAATGACGGGTCAGAAGCACATCATTCAGCGTATAGAAATGGAAGTCCTTGACCCCTTCGGTAATCAGGCGGGTGATCTGGTGCGAGAGCACATTCATCGCAAGCAGTCTGTGGTCACGCGAGTCCACGTCAACCCCTTCAAACATTTTATGCAGGAACGGCGGAACATCGGTATTACATTTCCCGGCGAATTCCGTCATTTTACCGAAATTCAGGATTGGTAGCAGACCCGGGACAATCTTATCAGGATCAACGCCGCGTTTTACCAAACGGTCGCGGTAGGCCAAGAACACCTCAGGATCAAAGAAGAATTGCGAGATTGCGCGGTCTGCGCCGGCATCCAGTTTACGAACCAGATAGTCAAAATCGTAACTGAGTGACGGGGCCTGCAAATGCCCTTCCGGATAGGCCGCCACGGATATTTCAAAATCGGCAATTTTCTTTAGGCCTTCAACCAAATCTACCGCGTACGCGTACCCGTCCGGATGTGGAAAATAATCATCTGCGGGGTTTCCACCCGGTGGATCACCGCGCAATGCCACGATATGCTTAATACCATGATCCCAATATTCCTTGGCGATCACATTAATCTCATCACGTGATGCGTTCACACAGGTTAAGTGGGCGGCAACCGGAATATCCGGGTACCGTTTACGAATATCAACGCAGATTTTACGGGTAAAATCGCGGGTCGATCCACCAGCGCCATATGTAACGCTGATGAAACGTGGTGCCATTTCCTGGTACTGATCAAGGGTTTCCCACAATTTATCGAGAGATTTCTCGGTCTTTGGGGGAAACACCTCAAAACTAAAATTGAGGACGGACATGTATATTAGGCCGCTTCTTTTTTAAGCTCTTTACGTAGGGTCTTGGCAACTTCAACCATGGCCTCCAGCGCCGCCTTGGTTTCCGGCCATCCACGTGTTTTCAAACCGCAGTCCGGGTTTACCCAAAGCTGAGCCGCAGGAACACGTTCCATCGCCTTACGCATCAATGTCGTCATTTCCTCAACACTTGGAACGCGCGGCGAGTGAATGTCGTATACACCCGGCCCCAAATCGTTTGGATATTTGAACGTTGCGAAGGCATCAAGAAGTTCCATTTGGGAACGTGATGTTTCGATGGTAGTCACATCCGCATCCATTGCACCAACAGAATCAATGATGTCATTGAATTCGGAGTAGCACATATGTGTGTGGATTTGCGTTTCATCGGCCACGACACATGATGAAAGCTTGAAGCTTTCAACGGCCCAGCGAAGATATTCGGCCCATTCGGCTTTCTGAAGCGGCAGTCCTTCACGGAATGCGGCTTCATCAATCTGAATAACCTTGATACCGGCTTTTTCCAGCGCCTCAACCTCGTCACGTATGGCGAAGGCAATTTGTTTTGCCGTGGCTTCACGCGTCTGGTCATCACGGTAGAACGACCACTGAAGAATTGTGATCGGGCCTGTTAACATCCCCTTCATTGGACGGTCGGTGACAGATTGTGAATATTTCGCCCATTCCACCGTCATTGGACCATCCCAAGACACATCACCGAAAATAACCGGCGGTTTCGCACAGCGTGAACCGTAACTTTGCACCCATCCGTTGGATGTGAAGGCAAAACCGTTTAGCTGCTCACCAAAATATTCCACCATGTCATTACGCTCAAACTCACCGTGAACAAGGACATCAAGGTCGATCTCTTCCTGATAACGGATACATTCTTTCGTTTTTTCCTGCAGGAATGTTTTGTAATCGGCGTCACTCAGATCACCACGGCGATTTTTGGCGCGTGCCTCACGAACTTCCTTCGTTTGCGGGAAAGAACCGATTGTTGTGGTCGGAAGTGACGGCAGACCCAAACGCGCACTTTGAATACGTTTACGTTCGGAAAACGGACTCTTACGTTTTGTAATATCCGGTGTCGCGTTTTTCACACGGTTTTTCACGTCGTCGTTGTGAATCCGTGATGATGTCGCGCGGCGCTCATGCGCCTCTTTGTTTGCTGTAAGCTCGGCAGACACAGATGATTCATCCTCACATGCCTTTGCCAGCACGGCAATTTCGCTCAATTTCTGTTTTGCGAATGCCATCCAACCTTTCAGCTCATCATCAAGACGGGTGTTTTCAAGATCAAGGTCATACGGGCTGTGAAGCAATGAACAGGATGGGGCCACCCACACACGGTCATTACCAAGTTTTGCCGTTGCCTTTTTCAGGATTGTTAACGCCTTCTCAAAATTGGCTTTCCAGATGTTACGGCCATTAATAACACCGGCGGATAGAACAAAGCTGTCCGGCAATGCATTTATAACAGCATCCACCTGTGCCTCACCGCGAACGAAGTCCGCATGAAGACCGTTCACAGGCAATGATGTTACGCATGCCAGGTTTTTCGCAGGAATGGAATCAAAGTATGTCGAGATAAGCAATTTGGCATCAGACGCAGATGAAATCGCATCATATGCTTTTTTGTATGCATCTAAAACGGCATCGTTTTGCTCAAGCACAAGGGCCGGTTCATCAATTTGAATCCATTCCGCACCTTCATCGGAAAGCTCCTTAACAAGCTGTGTATATGCCGGAATAATCTTATCCAGCAATGCAAGCTGGTCAGAACCGTCATCCATTTTACCAAGCAGAAGGAATGTCACAGGGCCGATAATGACCGGACGTGTCTGTACGCCCGCATCTTTCGCCTCTTTATACTCCCCAAGAATTTTACCCGAATCCAGTTTAAATTCAGTATCTTTGGAGAATTCAGGAACCATGTAGTGGTAGTTTGTATCAAACCATTTTTTCATTTTCATGGCATGAACGTCACGTCCCTCGGACTGGTCACCGCGTGCCATGGCGAAATAAAGGTCAGGGCCAATCGGGCCATAGGATTTGTAACGGTCCGGAATGCATCCGAGTGTGCAGATCATATCCAGAACCTGATCATACATTGCAAAGTCGTTTGACGGAATATGGTCAATTCCGGCTTCTTTTTGTACTTTCAGGTTTTGAAGTCTTAATTCTTTTGCAATGTTACATACGTCAGCAAAAGGCGTTTGCCCTTTCCAGTAAGATTCCAATGCTTTTTTGAGTTCCCGTTTTGGGCCAATACGTGGGTAACCAAGGTTGGTGGCAAGTACCATATCTATGTCCTTTTAATTAAGTTGATTGTCTATAATTAAAGACAGCGCCCCCCTGTCGAATTTCGAAAAATTCAGAGAATGAACTGCCATAAATGCATCTCTTATAGTTTTCAGGATAATGAGTTCCAAAAAATTTTGCAACTTAATATAACGTACGTACAGCAGAAGAATAATCTTACAAAATCTTTCCCTTTCATAAATCCACAGATATACCCACACGTACAAATT
>JAUICS010000219.1 GCA_030427765.1 Alphaproteobacteria bacterium | reverse complement strand
AATGGCCATGTGAACTTCACCGGCCTCATACAATTTTTCGACAACGTCCCACCAATAGGGGTCTTCCGGAAGTACAATTTTGTTTTTCCGCAGCATTTCGTCAATATCGTAATCAACACGGGGTAGATATGGCCGCGGTTCGGCAGAGGCCTCGCTATCATCACGCCAACGGTACATTTCATCAACTACGAAACCGGCCAATTGCTGGATACCGTCATATGCCTTTGTATGGCCGGGCGGCGTACATAAAAGAGTCAGGAGCTCGATCAGGTAACTTCGTTCATCCATCATTGGATAACGGGACCCTAACTGCGTGTCGAACGGGTTCACCGCGTATTGTGGCGATAGCTGCATTTTATAGTGCATGGCCTCATGGTGGCGATTATCCGGCAAAGCTTCCTTAATCAGGGAAATCAGACCTGAAGATGACGGCCCGATATCAATAATCGCGATAAACGGCATTTTCGATAGGCCGGGGGATAGAATGGTTCCTAAACTCATGGAGTTCATAAGAACGGATTTACCGGCACCGGGCTGCGCGAAAATAAGGTCAAACCATGTTGTGGTCATACTGGTACCGGTTTGATAAGGCCATAATTTACCGTCCGGTGTCCGGAACAATAAGGCACCTTCATCAAACGGACTGGACGGCCGCTGCCACGGCATTAATTTCATTACCTCGTACATCGGCGCAATACCGACCGGCGCGGTACCGCGGCAATGAATACCCATTGCGGAAGACATAATTGTATCCAGCGGGTCACCGGAAACGTTGCTAACCTGACAATAACCCCAACTTTCGACGGACTGCAGAAGCACAGAATGGCGACTTTGCAGCAGGCGAAGCTGGTCACGATTGGCCCATGTGGCAAAGGATACACGCAGGCGAATAACAGGCTCGTTACGTGCCATTACCTGTAGGCCTTCCAGGGAATATTTAATTTGTTTATTTAACGCATTTGTTACACCGAGGATGGTTGCCAGGAATGCGCGAAATTGGGTGTTTTCCGCCCCGCCGCCTTCAAGGAGGAAGGAAATACGGTACGGGATATCCGCTTCGAACAAACGATTAAGCAGGAGTGGGAACGGGCTGGCCTCCATCGGGCCGAGTGTCATGTCGCCGCCGGACCAGATAAAGTTACCGACACGCACGATGTTTTCGTTAATGACCTTTGCGTCGCCGATACATAATTGTTCACGAATTGGCGGCCATATAATATCGGACATATCGCTGCGCGACATCGGTGCTTTCGGCGGGATTGGATCACCGGGTAAGCATGCGCGCCACGTGTCGTTGGCCTCCTCAGGGAACAAGTTATTCCGTACGCAGCGAAGGGCGTCATGAACTTCAAGTAATTCGCAACTCATCCCCAGTTCGTTGAGTGATGATAAAAGGGCGGACACAAAACTCTTGTGACGGTTGCGAAGATATTCGATGGCGGCAAGAGGGAACATACCCATTGTGGCATTGACCCACTTTTGACCTTTTTTGTCCTCCATTGCGCGCTGTAATTCGTTTTTGGTCAGGACGGATGGCCGTGTCCAAAGAACAAAATAGCATTCCTCATAAATCACATAGTTACTTAGATGCTGTGCACGTTCGTCGAGTAAATCGTCGACTTCCAGCTCGACATTCCGAGCAGTCGTTCTTACAGGGCGGAGTTTTTTAGACAGGAAATGATCAATACGTGCCGGGTCGCGGACAAAGAAAACCTGCATGGCGTGCCCGGGACGGTCGAAACGGGCACCAATTTTGATCGTGGCCCCTTCGATAATATGCTGGAATTCCTCCTGTCCGATGATCTGTCGACAGCCGTCAATTTTGATGTAGGACACAAGGGAGCCGTCGATAGCCGCTAAAGACGTTCGGTCATCAGACGTTTCAATGTCGATGAACGTTTCAATCGACTTTCTGAACGCGATCTCGAAAGGCGCGAGCATTTTATTTATGAAGCTTACCATAGGCTCTTGTAAAAATAATGACTCATGAATTCACTATCTTATAACAGGATACAGTATTTGAGGAGCACTAATAAGTGCTAAGCCGCGATTAAATGATGAAAATTTTCAATCCACTTATTCGGTGGTTTATCGCCGAATGGTCCGTTCTTTGATCGCCAGAACGCGAGTATTTGGGGAAATTGATTAAATTCCAGATCGCCTTCTTTGATAATTCGCCGATCAAGTGGGAATAACCGCACTCCGTTTAATTTTGTCTTACGGCCATCATATTGTTTGTCGGTAAGGTAATCTTTCATCACGGTTGACAAAATGAACGGATCATCCGTATCGATACGCGCCTTTGCATCTTCGCGGCGTTTCATGATGATATCCAGCATTTCGCGCGATGTGTCGGCGACTCCGCCTTGTGATATACGCGCCACATATATGGCACGGGCGATGTGATGCAGGCTGCTTTGTGTAATTTCGGGAAGCCAGACAAGAACACCGGACCGCATTGTGCTAACTTTCTCCAAATGGAAACATTGGGCGCAAAATATACATGCGGTTGCAAGATTTTGTGTGCGTGTGTCGGCGTAATTATGCGTTAAATTGAGAATTTCCTGATATTTTTCAGACCGGAAACCACAAAACCGGCAATGATAATCATCGCGGCTATACACAGAATCTTTTATGTCTTGCGGTAAATCCTTTGGTAAAAGGCTGGTCGGACGACCAGCCTTTTTATTCATTTCTTTAACTTTGCTTGATTGTCTGGTGACACCAAGATTTATAGCAATTTTTTTCACGCTGAACGCTTACTAGACACCAAGTGTGATTTTATTAAGCTTAGCCGCACTTGGTGCGCTACCGCCTTCACCGCCAATAAGGTTTAACATCGCCTGCAGGATGATTGGTAGTGCGAATAACGCACCGCCAGCTGCCAAACGAATGGCACCATCTTTCAGGTCAGTTTGCTGCGGATTTTCCACGTGATCCTTGATCTTCAAAATACCTAGAACCGCAAATAAAATGGCCAGAAGGTATGAAATACCGCTGATCAAACCCGGCAGGGTATTGATGTTGTTGATGATCGATGCTGCGATCGAGTTGAATGATTTTCCACTGCCTCCGGCGGCGTATGCCGGTGAACTTAATGCAAATGTAATTGCAACAACTGAGAATTTGAGTAGGTATTTATTCATAGTTCTGTCCTCTTTATAATTAAAATAATTTAAAAGCCCATTGAAACTTTGTTTAAGGTAGCAGCGCTTGGCCCATCACCACCTGAGCCACCGATCAAGTTTAACATCGCCTGTAGGATGATTGGTAATGCAAATAATGCACCGCCGGCCGCCAAACGAATGGCACCGTCTTTCAGGTCTGTTTGCTGCGGATTTTCCACGTGGTCTTTGATCTTCAAAATACCTAGAACCGCAAACAGGATCGCGAGCAAGTATGAAATACCGCTGATTAAACCCGGCAGGGTATTGATGTTGTTGATGATCGATGCTGCGATCGAGTTAAAGGATGTGCCACTCGCGTGTGCGGGCGAGCTTAACGCAAATGTAATGGCTATCACTGATAATTTTAAAAAATATTTATTCATGGTTCTTTCCCTTTTTTCTGAAAATTAAAATTATTATCCTGCTATGCCCATCGAGACTTTTTGTAATGTTGCTGCCGACGGCGCAGTTCCGCCTGAACCGCCGACTAAGTTTAGCATGGCTTGTAGAATAAT
>JAUICS010000218.1 GCA_030427765.1 Alphaproteobacteria bacterium | reverse complement strand
TTGTTAGCGGTTCACCGGCCGCTGAGGCAGGGCTAAAGCAAGGTGATGTGCTGGTCCGTATGGGGGATTTTGGAATCCATTCTTTTTCCGATGTAAGGAACGCCATGTTTTTTGCTCGAGCGGGACAGTTCTTGGATGTCCAAGTGTTCCGCGATGGAGTCTTACAGGACTTTACAGTTAAGGTTGTTGAACGTCCTGAGGATCAGCCAACGGCCCCAGAACCAGCTGAAGTAACTAATCCTGCTGTAGAAAGTCCTAATAGCCCGGAAGAAGAGGGCGAGGAAGAGAAACCCTCCTGATTGGCACTCATCTCATGGCAGTTTCTCAATCTACTGTTTCAATCGGCACCCATGGTAAAGGGACACAAGAAATAACGGATTTGCCATTTCTGTTTCAGGATACAGTTTTTTTTGATCAGGCCGATGTAACAGCCGAAGATGAGCACCGTACAAAAATGATCAAGGATAATGTGCGCCGTGATGTATTAAAATCGGAAGTGTCGGAAGATGATTTTATCAGGTCCCTTGATCTCCAAATGGATGTGTTCCTGATGCAGGACCAGCATGTGCAACGTGTTACACAACTGATAAACAAAACGAACCAGTTTAATTTAACGACTATCCGCCGTACGCAGGATGATGTTGTCGCGTTATCAAAACGGGAAGATACGTTGGTTCTTGGTATGTCGTTGACGGACAGATTTGGTGACTACGGTTTGGTGGGTGTTGCGATACTTGTATTCGAAAAGGACGTATGTGTTATCGACACGTTTTTGATGAGTTGCCGTGTGCTCGGACGGCGTGCCGAAACGGCATTTTTACATGGGGTTTCGGCGTTCGCAAAACAACATAAATGCGGTTCTTTAAACGCAAGTTTTATCCCGACTTTAAAAAATAAACCTGCACAAAATATGTTGCCGGATCATGGGTTTTCTTATGATGAAAGCGGTGACATTTGGCGGTTTGATATGGCTGATCAAACGTTTCCCGATCACGGTATCACACTGAATATAATCGATAATATCTAGCCAGTTTAAAAAGAATATTTTGTCTCGATAAAATTTGATTGTACAATAGTGATATGAATACGTTGCCACAATCCATAGTTACCGAGGACATATTCAATACCGACGTAAATACGTTATTTGATCTTTGGACGAACGAATATTATATGCTTGATTGGGCCTATGCGAATGGTCATACAATGGCATCGTTCAAAGTCGATTTGCAGCAGGGGGGGCGTTGGCGTTCATGCATGCTTGATGATAAGAAGAACGAGTATTGGGCTGGCGGTGTGTTTGAGGAAATCGTCCAGAATGAAAAACTCATTTTCACCCATGCGATTATTGATGACATGGGACAAACGTCAAGCAATGTCCGTTTGTGCATTACATTTTCGAAAGATGAACACGGTACACGACAGGTCCTGGAAATTGCCCCAATTGATGATGGTGTTGATGCGAACGCCCATGTTGAATATTGGAAGGGCTGCCTCGAAAATCTCAAAAAACTTCTTTTATAATTTAGCGTTTTCCTGTTATTGCATGCATGTGCACTCATGGTTTTATTCCGACTGAATGCAACTTATACTGGCATGGTTCTTAAGTGTATATCTGTAGGAGATTAACATGGCCAATGTTGTTGCGTTACTAAAAGGAAATTCCCAAAAATCAAATAGCACGTTTTTTAATCAGTTGGTTGAGAATATGCCAATCGCGGTTATGACATGCCGCGTAAGTGACTTTAAAATCGATTACGTGAATCCGTCATCACGCAAGCTTTTGAACAGTATACGCCATGTCTTGAGTATAAATCCCGATGATATTGTTGGTACATGTGTTGATGTTTTTCACAAGGAGCCGGATCATCAGCGTCAGATTTTGGGCAATGATTCTAATCTTCCCTACCAAACAAATATCAAGTTAGGTGATGAGGTGATCGAGCTTAATATTTCTGCCCTTTATAACAAAAGTGGGGTATACACGCATGCCATGCTGTCTTGGGCATTGATAACGGAGAAGGTCCGTAAACAAGAGCACGCAGACCGTCTTATTCAGATGATTGATAACATGCCGATTAACGTTATGACTTGTGATATCCAGGACGACTTTAAGATTAACTATGCAAATAAAACCAGTATAGAGACCCTTAAGTCGGTTGAAAGTCACTTGCCAATTTCTGTTTCGCAGCTTGTGGGATCGTCTATCGATGTCTTCCATAAACGGCCGCAGCATCAGCGCGATTTGTTGGCCGACCCGAGTCATTTGCCACATAGTGCTACAATTCGTGTCGGTCCGGAAATTTTGAAGCTTGAGGTAAGTGCCATCAATGATGCAGATGGTAAATATACAGGCCCGATGCTTAGCTGGTCGATTATTACCGATAACCATATGATGGCCGAAAACGTGTCCGGTGTGGCTCATACCATGAGCGAGAAGGCCAATATGATGGATGATGCCTCGAACAATATGGTGCAATTGGCAAAGACGGCTGAAGAACTTGCAGTTTCCGTGGCATCTGCGGCAGAAGAATTAAATGTGACCGTTAGTGAAATTTCGGCACAGGTTGCGTCATCCTCTGCAAAGGCGCAGGAGGCAACCGTACATGCACAGGAAACAGATAAACTTGTCGGGTCGCTGGATGAGGCGGCAACAGCTATAGGCGGCGTTGTCGAGGTTATCGAGGACATAGCCGAAAAAACAAACTTGCTTGCCTTGAATGCAACAATTGAAGCGGCGCGTGCCGGTACCGCCGGCAAGGGCTTTGCCGTTGTTGCATCCGAAGTAAAGGACCTCGCAAACCAAACAACACGATCAACGCAGGAAATTCGTGAACAGATTAGCTCCATGCAGAACATTGTGAAATCAACGGTTCAGGCGATCGGGCAAATTGCCGTTTCTATCAGTGAGTTAAGCGGCGCGTTTTCATCAATTGCCGCGGCGGTAGAGGAGCAAAGCGCAACCACAGCAACGGTTAGTCGTGATATTGGGGGTGTTCAGGATGCGTCTCTGAATACCGGACAAGCCGCCGAGGATGTGAAACAGGTGGCGATTGATTTGAATAAACAGTCCGAGGATTTACGCGCACAGATTGAAGATTACATCAAATCATCCTGATGTTAAATTTCACGTATTGTGAAACGGTCAGATTTCTGTAGTTTTGTTACATGGCCCAACCGTTGTTACATGATGCAAAAAAACAGACGTATACCACACGTCTAAAGCAGTTCTTCCAGAGTAATGGCAAAATGCTTATGGTATCGTTTGTGGTGTATCACATTATTAAAGGGACGTTGACCACGGCACTAATATGGGCGCCATTGGCGTATCTTTGGTGGACGTCATCTTAACCGTTTTGTACGGCCCTTATCCCCCCGCGCAGGCTTTTCAGGTTTTTATGGTTGTGCTGTTCTAGTATTTTTAGTGCCTTCATACTTCTGACGCCCGCCGCGCAGTAGAGGATAATGTTTTTGTCTGTCGGTAGGTCTGGAATGTTTCCTTCTGTCAGTTCTGATAGCGGCACATGTATTGCCCCGTCAATATGTCCTGAATCCCATTCGTCTTGTTCCCTGACATCAACGAACAGGATATTATCGTTTTCATTCAGTTCCGTAATATCGATTTCCGGGCTTTCTGACATATCGTGTTCAATTCCTTTTAATTTTATACAGGTGTTTTGTTGCGAACATACCGGACATTCCT
>JAUICS010000217.1 GCA_030427765.1 Alphaproteobacteria bacterium | reverse complement strand
AGGCACAAACCGCAATCGGGGATGAAGTGATTAAAACCCCGCTTGTACAGGCGACACGTTTATCTGTCCGTACCGGTATTGATTTGTGGTTGAAACTCGAAAATTTACAGCATACCGGTGCGTTCAAAGCACGCGGCGCATTAAATAAATTCCTGACGCTCACAGAAGAACAAAAGAAAGCCGGTGTCATCGCATGCTCCGCCGGTAACCATGCGCAGGGTGTAGCGTTCCATGCGCGCCGCCTGCAAATTCCGGCAACAATCGTGATGCCAAAGGGCACGCCGTTTAATAAAATTCAGCGCACGGAAGATTTTGGTGCGCGAGTTGTGCTGTTTGGTAATACGTTGGTTGAGGCAATGGACCGGACGCATGAACTGTCGAAAGAAGAAAATCTAACATTCATTCATCCATATGATGATGACGCGGTTATTTCGGGTCAGGGTACAATCGGGCTTGAGATTTTGGATGCCAAACCCGACATTGATGCCGTTGTTGTGCCAATTGGCGGTGGCGGTTTAATCGCCGGTGTTGCCACGGCCATAAAAGGTTTAAATCCAAAGGTTGATGTGGTTGGGGCACAGGCGGATTTATATGCGGCCGTGAAAAATGAATATTCCGGCACAGACTTCCCGATTGGCGGTCCAACGATTGCCGAGGGGATAGCCGTGAAATACCCCGCCGAACGCGCTTTGAAGATTATCAAGGATAAGGTGTCCCGCATTGATGTGGCGAATGAAACCGAAATTGAAGACGCCATATTTACATTGCTGAGTGCCGAAAAATTGGTGGCCGAGGGCGCGGCCGGTGCGGGCCTTGCAACAATCCTTAAGAATAAAGAATTTTATAAGGGCAAGTCGGTTGTGCTTCTGCTTTGTGGCGGGAATATAGACTCACGTATGTTATCGACACTGATCCTGCGCGGGTTGGTTCGTGATGGCCGTGTCACACGACTTCGTTTTGAAATTGATGATACGCCGGGCCAACTTTCCGATATCTCCCGCATAATTGGGGAAGAGGGCGCAAACGTTATCGAGGTTATTCACCAACGTTTGATGCAGGCCGTGCCACTTAAGAAAGCAGAACTGGATATTGTTATTGAAACGCGTGATGCAAATCACGTGAAGCGTATTTGCCAGACGCTACGGAATGTCGGGTTTAAGGTCACTACAATGACCGATGTTGGATAAGAGCTAATAAAAAAGCCGCGTAAGCGGCTTTCGTTTTGTTTTAATAATCACCAGTTAAGCGCCTTGCGGCACTTCATCGCCTCCGCCCAAATCTTTTCCTTTATCTAGGTTACCGCTTTTTGGAACGGATGATGCCGGTTTTGTCTGTTTTTCTTTTTCTTCCGGATCTTCACGGATAATTTCTTCACCATTCAGTAGGCGGGTAATGTCATCACCGGATAGCATTTCGTACTCAAGCAGTGCCTGCGCTACTTTTTCAAGCTCATCCATATTGTCTTTGATAATCTTTTCGGCGCGGTCATAGGATTCCGTAACAATACGTTTGATCTCGGAATCAACCTTGTATGCGGTTTCATCCGACATATTTTTCGATTGTGCAACGGAATGCCCAAGGAATACCTCCTCCTGATTGGATGTGTAACGAAGAGGGCCCAAAAGGTCACTCATACCCCATTCGGTCACCATACGGCTTGCCATATCGGTGGCTTGTTTAATATCGCTGGATGCACCGGTTGTCACTTTGTCCGCACCGAAAATAAGGTCTTCGGCAATACGCCCGCCCATGGCCACGGCCAGATCATCAAGCAATTTGGCTTTTGAAACGGAAATACGGTCCCCTTCCGGCAGGCGCATAACCATACCAAGGGCGCGCCCGCGCGGTACAATTGTTGCCTTATGAATAGGGTCCGAATTCGGGCAGTGCAGGGCGACAACGGCGTGTCCGGCCTCATGATATGCGGTCAGTTTCTTTTCCTCATCCGTCATAACCATGGATTTACGTTCACTACCCATCAGCACCTTGTCTTTAGCGTCTTCAAGCTCTTCCATACTCACAACGCGTTTTCCGCGGCGTGCGGCAAGAAGGGCACCTTCGTTCACAAGATTGGCAAGGTCCGCACCGGAGAAGCCGGGTGTTCCGCGCGCAATAACATGCGGGTCAACATTGTTGGCCAGTGGCACTTTTTTCATGTGGACCTTAAGGATTTTCTCACGGCCCTTGATATCCGGATTCGGAACAACGATCTGACGATCGAAACGACCAGGGCGCAGAAGCGCAGGGTCAAGAACATCCGGACGGTTTGTCGCGGCGATCAGGATAACGCCTTCATTTGCCTCAAACCCGTCCATTTCAACAAGAAGCTGGTTTAGAGTCTGCTCACGCTCATCGTTCCCGCCGCCAAGTCCGGCACCACGGTGACGGCCAACGGCATCAATTTCATCGATGAAAATGATACATGGTGCGTTTTTCTTGGCTTGCTCAAACATGTCACGAACACGGCTGGCACCGACACCGACAAACATTTCAACGAAATCCGAGCCTGAGATTGTGAAGAACGGCACATTCGCTTCACCGGCCACGGCGCGCGCGACAAGTGTTTTACCTGTACCTGGCGGTCCGACAAGCAAGGCACCTTTTGGAATTTTACCGCCAAGGCGCTGGAATTTTTGCGGGTCTTTCAGGAATTCAACAATTTCAACAAGCTCACCTTTGGCTTCTTCAATACCGGCAACGTCCTCAAACGTGACGCGCTCGGTTTTCTCGGTCAGAAGCTTCGCACGGGATTTTCCGAATCCCATTGCGCCGCCGCCGCCGCGGCCCTGCATTTGACGCATGAAGAATATCCATACCCCGATAAGCAGAAGCATTGGGAACCATGACAACAGGACGTTAATCGCGCTGACCTTATTGCTGTCGTCCGGTGTGGCCTTAATACGGATGCTTGTATCGCCAAGGCGTTCAACAACATTTTCATTTTGCGGAACGGTTGTGCGGAATGCATTGCCGCTATTGGCATAATGGCCGGTTAATTCCTGACCTTTGATAATAATATCGGAAATATTGCCTGTACGGGCTTCTTGCATGAAATCGCTGTAGGCCAGTTCTTCTTTCTTGGCGATGTCTTTTTGTGCGCCTTGGAAAATATTGAATAAAAACGCCAATACAAGAATGATGGCGACCCAGAAAACAAGATTACGGCCGAATGTGTTCACGAAAAAATCCTTTACTATCTACACTATCTTATAAAATACACTGGAAATGTTGGAATACAAGCATAGTTAGCGAATTTCTTTCTTAAGTATGAGCCTGTTTTTTTTATCATCCAGCATGATAATACATCCGCCGAGTGTGCGTTTACGGAACGGGCGTTCGTGAAGATATGCATGAGCAAGATCTTCAATTTTCTCGTAGCGTGGTCCGTAACCCTCCTGAATATCGGGATTCGCATGTTCCATCGCCAGAACCATAATGCGTAGAATAATTTCTTCGGGATATCTCTCTATTTTTGTGCTGTCGAGAGACACAGATATATCATCCTGATAAGTCAGAGAATCGTGAAAACAGTTTGCACTGATCTCATCTAATGCGTTACGGGCTCGGCCAATCCGCATGGCCGTTTTGGCAAGGCGTCTTGCCGTTAGTCCCTCCTCCGCAAGAACATCACGCGCCTGCCGTAATCGGGGTCGCGCGTGATCAAGATTATCGTTCGTTGGGTCGGATACGAATGTGATGCC
>JAUICS010000216.1 GCA_030427765.1 Alphaproteobacteria bacterium | reverse complement strand
GCCCGTGATCTCCCGATACACCATATTTACAACCGGTACGTGTTGAAGCGGGTTTACCATGTCAATAATATCACCAAAGCCAAACGCCTCTTTCCCGTGTTGGCCAGCATCTTTGTTCGAATCCGCGAAAGATGCCATCGTATCTTCAAACGAAGTGTACAGGCCGTTTTCTGCAGTCCCCAGTTCCTGCATCACCTTTTCTTTCGGTGTTTCCGGTTGTTCCCATGCGGGAACGCGGCCACCCATGCGGTCGTTCTGTACATATTTTAAAACAGGCTGGTTATTATCCATTTTTATTTCATTCATGGTTTTCGCTATATCATCCATCATATTTAACACTCCCTATTGCATGTATATTTTCTTATTATCTGTTCTAAATCTTGCAAAACCTGTGCCGGAAAAAAATGATTGAGAATCAGTGTGATAAAGATTTCCTTGTACTTTCGGGCGGAAATATTATCTTGATGAGGTAATAAAACCGGTAAAATTGACCTACACGAATAATGATTAAACTATCGCTTCATACCGATGCCGCGGGCGTAAAAGATGTCATTCTACAGCTTGCGTCCCATTTTGAGGATATCGAGGTTACGAATAACGAAAATGACAGCAATATTACCGTGTGTGGTCCGGATACAGATGCAAGTGATATTACGGGCATAAACGACAAGCAAAAACCCGTTTTGTTTTTCAAGGGCCGGAACGATGACGTTCCAGCTGTCTTACAATCATTTTCCACGGTCAAAACCATGCCCATACCGTTTCAAATAGGGGATGTCGTCAATGCCGTGAAAGCCATGACATTATCGAATGACATTAGCCGTTTTCACAACACCAACATTGATACACCGCACCTTTCCCTGTCCGGCAAAGACAATGTTCTTTATATTAAGCCGGTCGAAAAACGTATTAATCTAACGGATAAAGAACGGAACATATTATTCTCCCTCTATTTTGCGGAGGGGCAGCATCTGGACAAAAAAGAACTGCTCGAGAAAATATGGTCATACGGCGAGAATATTGAAACACACACACTGGAAACCCATATTTACCGGCTGCGCCAAAAAATTGAGGACGAACCGTCCGAGCCTCACATCCTGATAACACATGAAAATGGATATAAACTGGTAACCGCCTAACCGGTTAGGATATACCGCGTATTGCCTTGTCGACGGCTTTTTCAAGGCTTTCAAGGAATGATTTGCCCTCAACGAACGAGATATGGTCAATCTCATTTGCTTTTAGTTTTCTGGCCTTGTTCAAAAGACTTTCAACACGGCCCACATCTATGTCCTGCGTAACATGGTTGTCACCGGAATACTGGTCGCCGGTTGTGGGCGCCGAAATCTCTGCCGAATGCTGATATGCACTTATCGCCTTTGATGTGCGCTGCGGATTAGGTGGAATGAACTTATGTGACTCGCTCTGAAACGCAATCTTTTCCATCTTCTCACGTGGCTGCGGCGGCTCATCCTGACCATCCTCATCTAAATCGAATGGATCACTGTCATCGGCCGGTTGTTGCGGTTTCGCTTTATTGAGCAAATCACTTAATAAACGGATAAGTGCATCAACGGACACATCCGTTACGTCATCACCAAAGAGATCGGACTGCCGTTCATCTTTCTTGCGTTTGTGTTTTTTATCACGTGTGGCATCCGGGCCACCGCGATGCGTCGGCTCAACGCGCTCAACCTGTTCAGCAATTCTTAGATTGTTTTTGTTTACGTGAAAAAACGTTTCCATACGGCAGAGGTACCATCACACTATTTCTGATGTAACCAGTAAACGTCCTGTTGGGACATTTTTTCTTTCTTCACCTCATAATCCGGCGCGTGATAGGACCACAAAATCTTTTGATCCGTGTTCATAACATCAAGAGTCAAAATTTTTGCCATCAGAAGCCACCGATCCGTCCCCATTATTGGAAGCGGCGAGACCGCATCGGCTTGAATCGCGCGCAAACGCAGCGCAAGAATAACCGTGCCGTTTTCAACCTGTTCCCCCATCGCCTTGGTATCTTCCTGCGATAACGCAACATATTTAAATTTGTTTATCCCGCGCGGGATTAGGGCGATTTCCGTACCCCCGACAGTGTAGGGGAAAAACACATTATCCGGATTTTGAAAATCCAGATGTAAACCCACGGGCTGTTTCTCATAAAAATAGGCACCAACCGGGATCTTAACGATAATCTCGCGCGTAGCCGGATCATAATTTAAAAAGCGGTTTTTAATGCCGTTGATCTGATTTGAAACAATAATTTTCTTCCCGAAATCGGGCGCGTCCTGATACGCCTTTGTTTCCATCGCCATTGCTTCATAAGGGGGTTCAACGCCTGCAAGTTTAAAAAACGCAAACGCAATTTCATCATCGGGGGAAGATATTAGTTTTTCTGCCGCGTAAGTATTGCCGGCGGATAAACATGTAAAAACAACTATTATTAGAAATGTGTATTTAAGTAGAAAGGAAAAATATTTGACCATACTTATATGATATTCATTAAAATCAATTACTATACATATTATGCCAGATAAACGGCGTATCAGACAAATAGTATATTTTGATCCAACGGCAAATGAAAGACATGTCAGACGAACCGCCAGATAACAACGATTTATGGACGAAGGTGGCTGATACGGTAAAGCCGATTGACCGGCATGATGTTATGCCGCCTAAGGATGATAAACCTGGTCAAAAGTCACCCAAAACCACAAAACCCGTGAAGGCCAAAAACACCCCCGTGCCCAGACAAAGCGAAAGCGCCGAATACGTTGCACCCGCCGCCCCATCAACCGAAATTGACAGGCGGACAAAGGATAAACTGCGCAAAGGGCAAATGCCGATTGAGGGACGGCTTGACCTGCACGGATATAATCAGGAACAAGCGTTTATTGCCCTAAAATCATTCATCTACGCATCGTATAGTTCCGGAAAACGGACAGTTATTGTCATTACCGGCAAAGGAATGCGCGGCGATGGCGGCACAACATTATCGAAGGGCGTATTAAAACAAAAAGTGCCGCAATGGCTGGCCGACAAACAATATAGTGATGTTGTGTTACATGTTATCAATGCCCGGCCGCAGCACGGCGGCGATGGTGCATTATATGTCTACCTAAGACGGAATAGAAGCCTTTAAAGCCCTTGCTGGACCCGCAGGCGGCGTTTTTCATTGTGATGTTTGCAAAGATTGTAAAGGGCGCAACCGCAGATAAGGAATTCCATAGCAGTAAAAAGATATAACGCCTCAAATAAACCATACGCAACCCAGCATATGCCGGAAAGTAATGTTCCCGTGACCACCATAGTCGGCGTACCCTGCGCCTGCGTAATTCGTGACACGGTATAGGCAAGGCAGGGAAGTAAATCCGACATCTGGGTATACATCATCGGCAGGGATATAAAGATTACGGCAAGTGCAATACCGTTCCGGATATACCATATCGTTTTATTTTGGCGATCCGGTATCAAAAGCTGCACAAAACAGGATAGCGCGGCAATGAATAGAACGAGCGCACCAACATACGCATCGGTTAAATACAGGTATATCGAGTAACTCAAACACGCACCGCCATTTGATACCATCATAATGCGGTAGTTTTGTAGAAACGATGTCAGGCAGGCCAGAAAACATCCGGCACACATAAGAACATATGCGGCGAACGTTATTACCTCCATTACAATATGAACTTACTGATAT
>JAUICS010000215.1 GCA_030427765.1 Alphaproteobacteria bacterium | reverse complement strand
TGAAGGTGGATGAACGCACAGGAACAATCAAGGCAATGTGGGGAACATTGAGTGGCGAGGGTGATGATCAAAAAATCACCCTCAGCCGCGAGGATAAACCCGCATATATAAAAGTCGTCGTGGGTGAAAATCCAGTGTACATGGAAATGTTCATGCGCAATGGGCATTTCTATCGTTCCGGTAACAAGCCTACTTACTTAAAACATGAGCAGGGCAAACGTGTCACCGTTCAATGGTCGAATGATGTGGGGCTTCATAATGACCGTGGTCCGGCACATGCTGAAAATGACCGTATCGAGGATGTTCTAACCTTGCTATGGGCACAAAACAATGTGTCGCAAAACCCCATTGATCTGCGATCAGGGCCAACGCGTGCGATTATAGATTTAAAAACGGATATCGCCTTTTTCCATGAATATGCGACGGGTACGGGCGGCGAGAGGCAACGCGCACACCGGCATGATTGCGTGCACACATCAAAACGTGACCGGATAACGGGTATCGAGGTTGAGGAGGTTGTGCATTATCACGACCGCGACCCGGCAACATTGGATGAGATTGAGCGTATTACATACCGTGATGGTAAGACGGGCGAAGTAACAAAAGTCGTATGGCTTGATCACGGAAAGGAAATACCGGAGGCCGTTGCGCTCGAGCGTATAAAAGATATCCCCGAAGGCGGCCATTATTGCACGCCATCAGGACATGTTCATTTTGGAAAATAAGAGAGATTAAAACGCAAAAGGCTGCGGGAAATAGCAATACATTGTTGTAATGCGCCAGTCGCGGTGATCGACCTTTTCCCCAGGACGGTATTCTTTACCCTCCACTCTATGGATCCCGGCGTTCTGATCGTAGCTCGAATTATCGTAGGCCCATAGAACATTAAAGGTCGGGGAAATGCATGTGCTTTTTTGTCCTTGCGCTTCCGCGGCCTCACGTTTCGGCTCGCAAATACGTTCCGCATCCTCAATTGTTAGAACATATTTCTTAGGAATATCAACCCAAACGGGCTGATCAAGTTCCAGTCCACTAACGGTGTGTGTTATTTTGATGCGATAGGGAATGGCCTCATCGTCTGTTATAGCCTCTTCAAAATTGGCGCGTCCGTCATTGAGGTTGCAACATGAACTGGAACCGGCACCATAATACATGTCAAAATCACGTGACGCGGAAGGCCGTTGCATAAACCGGATAAAATCTTCATGTGGTTTCAGAAGATTATATTGTTCCGTCCCTGGAACAGGTTCAACGGCACTTGCTGGTGTCGCCCCTACAGAAAACATTGCCGCAAGCGCAGCAGCGCTCCATCTCACAGCTGTGTTGGCATGTATTGTCGTCATGAATCCCCTTCTTGTGTTTTAGACGGTATTGTTAGAACGCAAATGGCTGCGGGAAGTAACAATACATTGTTGTGATACGCCAGTCGCGGTGATCAACCTTTTCACCTTCACTGTATAAACGATCACCTACTCTGTGTTTTCCAGTTTGTCTGTCTATGCCAGAATTATCAAAGGCCCACAGAACGTTAAAGGTTGGTGAAATACATGTGCTCTCACGTCCTTGTGCTTCGGCCGCTTCACGTTTCGGCTCGCATATACGATCTGCGTCTTCAATTCCCAGCACGTATTTTCTCGGGATATCAACCCAGACTGGTTGATCAAGTTCAAGGCCGCTAACGGTATGTGTGATTTTAATGCGGTACGGAACATCTTCGTTATCGGTAATTTGTTCCTCAAAATTCGCACGTCCATCGTTAAGGTTACAACAGCTTGTCCCCATATCAGGACGTTTCATGTAACGCACAAAATCTTCGTGAGGTTTTAAAAGGTTATATTGCTCTGATCCTACGGCTGGCTCAACGGCACTTGCCGGTGAGGCAAGACCTGCGAACATCGCGGCCAATGCGGCGGCGCCAATGCGAACGGCACTACTTGTGTGGTTTGTTGTCATGTTTTTCTCTCCCGGTACGTTATGACGTATTCCTTACGTCGTTTTTTATGGTTTAACCTTAATTACTTTAAGATTACGGTGCCATGTCGGCGGCGTATTGCGCCAATACCTCATCAGCAGGTCTTGTGTGGCGTCCGCCTTTATGCTGTAGACGATGAATAAGGACCGGTGTGATAACGGCCTGAACATCCGGAATTTCAACGGCGGTTCTGCCGTCGATCATCGCCATGGCACGGGCCATACGCAGGATGGCTTTCATCGCACGTGGGCCACTGGCCCCGCCATTAAATGTCTCGCGAATATAATCAGGAACCTTGTCTGCAACATTCGGATCTTTTACGCGTATGTGGCGTGTGACATCCAGAATATATTCACGGACGGATTCAGGAACGGCAATATGGTTTGCCAGTTTTTGAATGCGTGAAAGCTCATGAACGCCCCCGCCAATATCGGATTCAAGTACAGGTTCGATATCAATTTCGTCAGTGACTCCTTCGATCACGCCATCAAGAATGCGGCGTTCAAATTCACGTTCGATATCTTTCGGATCAACCCGGATAACAAAACGGTCAAGCTGGGCTTCCGGAAGCGGGTATGTACCTTCTTGTTCAATATGGTTCTGTGTTGCAAACACAATAAACGGTTTCGGCAGATCACGTGTCACGCCGTATGATGTATCTTGTTTTTCCGCCATACCCTGTAGCAACGCGGATTGTGTTCGCGGTGCGGCACGGTTGATTTCGTCAGCGTGGAGAAGTTGCGCGAAGATCGGACCTTTGATGAACTCAAGATATTTTTCGCCGTCTTTAACCTTTTCCATTTCGATACCTTTGATATCGTTCGGCATAAGGTCCGGTGTGAACTGGATACGTTTTGTGTCAAGGCCAAGTGCACGTCCAAATGCGGCGGACAACATTGTTTTACCAACCCCTGGTTCCCCTTCGAGAAGCACGTGTCCATTTGCAATTGTTGCGGCAAGACACAGTTTTACAATGTGGTCTTGCCCATACATGTGGGTTTTAATGGCTTCTTGAACAGCGCTAAGTTTTGCTGATGCTTGTTGAAGTTCTGACTTAACATCCATGCCATCCGCTGATGGCCCATTCGCGGTCGCAGACACCTTGGTTCTCCCTGTTAATTTTATGCACTATCGTGCTTTTTTTTGTTATCTATTTTTTATAAACACTATTTCAAAAATAGCAATACATAGCATAACTATTTTTGATATTACCTATAATCTTTATTCGCCGGGCGCCCTTACGAACGGCTTATATTCCACCCCGTTGACCGGAGTTGCATCGGCAATATTACCGTTTCGTATTCCATAAACGGCACACGCCAACGGATAATCAAATTCCAGTGTGCGTGGGTCAAAGAATGATTTGTCCGCGGTGGCAGTATCAAACTCGACTTTCTCACATCTATATTGTGTTCTTTCTTCGGTATCACGGTTTTCGCTCGTGGCGATGGTATGATCAAGTGATGCTTCCGTACGTCGGGATGCCTTAACAAACGGCAGGACAACATTCGGCTCAACCCCGACACCTTGAATGGTTACGCCGAATGGTTTTTCCGCATCACCCGGGCCGTAATAATAAAGTGCGATTGTTGTTTTCTGGCGACCGACACCGCGCGGGGCAGGGCGGATTTCCTGCACGCTTCCTTTACCGAAGGAACGTGTGCCGACAATGGTTTTACCGAAGCGCTGCATTGTGCCGGAGAAAATTTCTGACGCGGATGCGGACCCGCCGTTAATTAAAACATAGGTTGGT
>JAUICS010000214.1 GCA_030427765.1 Alphaproteobacteria bacterium | reverse complement strand
CCATCCCGATCTATAGCCAGAAAGAACATAACGTCATCAAAGACCATCCGGCCGGTTACCGTGCACTGGCACTTGTTCAGGTTGGCCAGAGTGATATGGCGGAGCAGGAATTAACGCATATCAATCCGCGTAGTGATGATGATTTAAAAGAAGCCTTGATCAGTATTGCGCACAAAGCCCGTATGTCGAGCCTGTCACTTCGTCTTGGTTCCGCGTTCATGAATGCGGAAGGGCAAATTTATGAAACCGCGCTTTACCCGCTTATGGCGTGGGAGCCGAATAACGGTTACATCGTTGATCGTGCCTTAATCCATGCCTTCACGCGTCAGGAATCCCGATTTGATCCTGAGGCCGAAAGTTATATCGGCGCAACGGGTCTGATGCAATTAATGCCACGCACGGCAAGTTACATCACAAATAATAATATCTACGTCACAAATAGCGGTAAGAAAAATTTGAAAGACCCGTATCTTAACCTCGAGATCGGGCAAAAATACATGGATTACCTACTTAACCATCCGTATGTCGAAAACAATCTGTTTTATCTTGCCGTTGCGTATAACGCAGGGCCGACAAACCTGAAACGTTGGAAAAGCCGTATGAAACATGATGATCCGTTGCTGTTCATCGAAACAATTCCAGCGGCAGAAACACGCGCCTTTGTTGAACATACCGTCAGCAATTACTGGATTTACCGTGAGCGCATGGGTCAGTTTATCCCTACACTTGATAAAGTCGTTCAGGGAGAGTGGCCAATATACATGGCGCAAGACAACAAAGATCTGTTTGACCTTGCTGACATGCAATAATCCTGCATATTTATAAATATTTCCATATTGAAACAATCTATTAACCCTTTCGCATTATGCTGAAAGAAATTTTGGCGTTTTGGGTAAGGGCGTTTGGGAATGTTGCTGGATTATGAATTTTTTGGAAATATCCTGTTTTTTATTGGTCTGATGATCCTTCTGACCATGTATTTCATTTCAAACCGCCGCGTATTTTTCTTTTGCAACGGATGTGCAGCAATCTTTTATGCAAGCGCCATGTTCACGTTTGATATGCAGGCCAGCGGCCTCGCGTTGCTAGTTGCTGCAACGTCCTCCTACTCACAAATATTTTTTAGTGAACAACGTCTAAAGGACACTGTTTATATCCGGAACATTATTGCTGTTTTGGCAACCGCAGCCTGTATTGCAATTGTCTATAAAACCTCTACTGACATCGTTCCACTTATATGTATTTCTATTGCGCGATTTGCCGAAACCTTATCACGTACAAAACATGTCAAGATCGGCTATGCATCAGCCTCCAGCTTATGGGTTCAATACGGGTTGTTTATGGAACTATATTTTTATGTCGGTCTGCAGTTAATCTCGACATGTATGGCACTTTACACAACATGGGTTGAGGAGCAAAAAGACAAGCTTGTTCCGGCGTCGTCTTAGGCATCTTTTGGCATGGTCCACCCGTTCAAAGACACGCCGTACTTCTTGTTAAGTTTTATATTAAGCGGGCAATAAAACTTTGCCACGTCATCAATCATTTTCTGCGGTAAATCAAAATCATACAAACCACGATTTTCATGAACAGGCTCAAGATCATTCAGCGTATCCGCACCCAAAAATGCAAAAACATCATTTGCAACAGATAACGGATTTTCAATCATATCCTCAAAACGAACGATCTTTACGTTAGAGCGCGGGAAGTACCGCACCACACGGTCAAGATGATCGACATAGCGCCCGCGGCAATAATGCGTCAAATTCATTGGCCGCAAAAAACGATACCACCATCCATTCCTGTTGAGCTCATAAAGCACATGTTCAAGTTTAATATCGCTTGATTCCATTTTATGGATTTTTCGGTATGTATAATGAATATGCGACAGAATACGCGTAACAGGATCACGCACGATAATGACCAGTTTCATATCAGGATTGTAGGCATGAATGAGAGGCACAGCACGTTTTGTCGCAATGTATTTCGGTGTGCTTTCTCCACGGAATTTATGTTTCTGTCCCTCACGAAAATGCTCTTGGTATTCATCAACCGATACGCGTCGCCATGGTTCGGAGGAAAAATAACGCTGCTCCTTCTTTTCCGTCATAAAGATATCCGGATGCTGCGCGAGTAATTGATGCAGAGTTGACGACCCGCATTTCATGCTACCTGCGACCAAAAAATTCGGGCCTTTTAAATCTGACTCTGTCACGAATTCCGGTTTGCTGATACGGTCACTGAATGCACCGGCCGGGCTAAACAGATTGCCGATAATTGGCTCCTTCAGGATTAAGGGTATATGTCTGAACTGTATCATCATGGCAAACATCTATCATAATACGGACGAAACGCATTGCCATATAGACAAAACCGCAAAATTCCTTATTAATTAACTGGTTATTTTAGATAGAGGATATGAGATTTTAATATGAAGACTGTTGGCCAGATTCGTGACGTTTTTTTAGATTTTTTTGAAAAGAATGATCACCAGATTGTTCAATCATCACCGCTTGTTCCACAAAACGACCCGACATTGATGTTCGTGAACTCCGGTATGGTGCAATTCAAGAATGTTTTCACCGGAACCGAAAACCGCCCCTACAAACGCGCCACAACGGCACAGAAATGTGTACGCGCCGGCGGTAAGCACAATGACCTTGAGAACGTCGGATATACGGCGCGCCACCACACATTTTTTGAAATGCTTGGAAACTTCTCCTTCGGCGATTACTTCAAAGATGATGCGATTAAATACGCCTGGGAACTGGTAACAAAAGATTACGGACTACCTGCCGAAAAGCTGTTGGTCACTGTATATTCCGAGGATGAAGACGCCGCCGATATTTGGAAGAAAGTTGCCGGATTATCAGACAGCCGGATTATCCGCATACCCACATCCGACAATTTCTGGATGATGGGTGACACCGGACCATGTGGCCCGTGTTCCGAAATATTCTTTGACCACGGCGATCATATCCCAGGTGGCCCACCCGGCAGCCCGGATGAAGACGGCGACCGTTTTATCGAGATCTGGAATCTGGTTTTCATGCAGTTTGAACAAGAGCCTGATGGCGAAGGTGGATATAAACGTAAGCCGCTGCCAAAACCATCGATTGATACCGGCATGGGTCTGGAGCGTATTGCCGCAATCTTGCAAGGCAAACATGATAACTACGATATCGACCTTCTGCGTAAAATTATTGAGAATTCAGCTGATCTGACTGGTATTGATCCGGATGGTGACCAATCCGCCTCCCACCGCGTGATTGCCGACCATTTGCGCTCCAGTGCATTTTTAATGGCCGATGGCGTTATGCCGAGCAACGACGGACGCGGCTATGTTCTACGCCGCATTATGCGCCGCGGCATGCGTCATGCGCATTTGCTTGGCGCACAAGACCCGCTTATGCATAAACTCGTGCCTACATTGATCGGACAAATGGGTGAGGCCTATCCCGAATTAAAACGCGCCGAGGCCAACATCACTGAAACGCTCGAAATGGAAGAAGCCAAGTTTAAAAAGACCCTCGACCGCGGGATTGCATTGCTTGACGATGAATCAAAGAATTTATCCAGCGGCCAAAAACTGGCAGGTGATGTTGCCTTCAAACTATATGACACATATGGGTTCCCGCTTGACCTGACGCAAGATGCATTGCGTGCCAAAAATATCGAGGTCGATGTGGACGGGTTTAACACCTGCATGGAAAAGCAGCGCGAGGATG
>JAUICS010000213.1 GCA_030427765.1 Alphaproteobacteria bacterium | reverse complement strand
ATGACAATGGCCGCCGTTTTGGCACGTCACAATATTCCATGCGTCTGTATTGACCGTGAAGATCCTTCGCAGGCGTTAAATGCCGCGTTTGATTACCGTACAACGGCCATTTCACATGGATCAATGATGGTCTTGACCGAAGGTGACGTGTGGAAACACATGACGCATAAAGCATGTCCGATTAAGGACATCCGCATTCTTGATGGTGATAGTCCGGTTTTGTTATCGTTCCTGTCCGAAGATGTATCCGACCAGCCATTTGGCTATATCGTTGAGAACCTTGAGCTGCGTAAGGAACTTCACAGCACACTGACAAAGGCAAAATCATGCCAACTGTTCACCAGCACACATGTTGTATCGGTTGATGCACATAGCGAATGTGCCTCCGTTACACTTGATGACGGTACCATCGTCGAAGGGGAATTGATTATCGCCGCGGATGGCCGTCATTCGATTACGCGTAAATTGCTGGATATCCGCACGCGGTCATGGTCATACAATCAAATCGCCCACATCGCCGTCATCGGACATGAACATCCACATAACAATGTGGCCTACGAACATTTCCGCGCGGAAGGGCCGTTTGCGATCCTGCCGATGAACGATACAAAAGACGGTAAACATTGCTCTGCCGTTGTGTGGTCCGACCATACATCACGCTGCAATACACAGGAAAAAATGAATGATGAAACTTTCCTAACGGCAATGAAAGTACGTTTTCCCGATCATTATGGCGATATAACATTGCTGGGTGGTCGGGCTAGTTACCCGCTATCCCTTCAGCATGCGGAGGAATATATTGATACACGCGTTGCATTGATTGCGGAGGCCGCACACGCCATGCACCCAATCGCCGGACAGGGTTTAAACATCAGTATGCGCGATATTAAATCCCTATCCGAATTGCTGGTTACGGCGCATGAACATGGTGAGGACTTTGGTGATTCCGACCTGCTGGCCACCTATCAACGTGATCGCCGTGTCGACACGACCGCCATGCTGGCCGCCACCGATAATCTGAACAGGTTATTTGCAAATAAATTACCGCTGCTTGGCAGTATACGAAAGCTGGGTATCCGTATGGTTGAGAAATGCCCGCCCGCCAAAAAATTCTTTATGCGACAAGCAATGGGCCTTGGGTTTAGGGATTAATCACCCAGGATTAACGGACTTTCGGACCTGTAGACAACCCAAGCGCTGACCAAAATGCGTTATAAGAATCGATCTCGGCAAATATCTGTTTTTCCTCGGCAAGCAATTCCTCGCTAAACCGCCTGCGGTCACCATTTAGCGGTTCGATAATTGAGAAAGAATGAGTGGCCAATTCCTGATCAATCCCGCGTACCGATATGGTGCCATCCTCTTTTTTCTCTAAAATCAGCCAGTCGCCCGGATTAAATTTTGCAAGTTTCTCCGTGTCATGTATGCCCGGTACGACAAACGCATGTTGCAGACGCACCGCACGAATCTGTGATTCCTGTCCATCCGCATAGGCACGTTTACGAACCAAGTCCGGCGCGACATCCGGCGCGAAGAAATAGTAACCGGATTCATGTAAATCCCGTTTAAACGGATATCTGTCGGACGGATTTGGTTCTACAAATTGACCCATATCAACATCCGGTTCCAAAACTTCAAGATGGATTTTTCCGTCACGTTCCTTGCTAACCTTACGCACGCCGTTGTTGAACACATCAAATCCATAACCGTTATCCCACATTTCCTGTGCTTTATCAGGGTCAATAACAATGCGGTCTTCACCGTGGATTAGGTGGTGTATTTCTGCGGAACGGCCTTCCATACCGTTTGGCAAATTATTTTCATCGATCATATAACGTGCAAGCTCTTCACGTTGACTATCCGGATCAACAAGCCAATGTTGAAGCGTCATAATACCAATTGCTTCCGGGTCCGATGAGATATCATTGATTGATGAGCATGTGTCATCAAGGTCCGATTCCGTCATTGCCTCAACCTCACGAACAATACCGTTTTCGACCATTAATTTTGACATCTCCGATGAAATATCAGCCAGACGTTTTGCATCCACCTCATCTTCAATTTCAAACGCATAAACAGAATCAATTGTCGCATCCCAACCCGATGCGGTTAACGGACGCATCAAGCTGCGCTGAATCAGTTTGGCAAAATGTTTTTTATTTTTCTCGATAATGGCTTCAACTTCGGCTTCATAACCCTCAACCACTGCTTTGATATTTGAAATACGTTCATTCACAATACGCTGCGCATCTTTTGGAGACGTGCCGCCCTGTAACACATGTTTTAGAATATTGTCGCGCTGCTTATTAATCATCTTCATGTCGCCAGCAATTTCTTCGATTATTTCGCGGCGAAGCGCCACAAAAGGATGTTCCCCTTTATCAACCATACCACCCAGCAAAGCTTTACCGGTCATGCCCGCCTTAACGTAGCTTTCGTGTTCATCGCTGCGGTATGTTGTCAGGATTTTACGTTGTCCGTCCGCACCTACATAATGAATGACGGCAAATACAGATTGCCCGAACGCGCCTTTTGCCTCGGCCTGAAACACGTGCTTACTTGATAAGCCCCAGCGCCGTGCGTAGAAACCAAATAAATTTCGTATTGAAAACGACTGACCACCAGCAGCCATGACCACCACCCCTAAAATTACCTCAAATTCTAATGATGGGGGAATGTACTATGGCAAACGCATTATGTCAATACAAAATAATTTTAGCTGGCTTTTCGCAACGGCTTATACTTGATTCGTTGTGGCTGGTCCGCGTCCTGACCATGGCGACGCTTATAATCAGCCTCATAATCTTCATAGTTTCCTTCGAACCAGACAACCTGACTATCCCCTTCATAGGCCAGAATATGCGTGGCCAAACGGTCAAGGAATGCACGGTCGTGCGAGATAATAACGGCACAGCCCGGGAATTGTTCCAACGCCTCTTCCAACGCAGAAAGTGTTTCCGTATCCAGATCGTTTGTCGGTTCATCAAGCAGAAGTACATTTGCACCGCTTTTTAACATCTTGGCTAGGTGGACGCGGTTACGCTCCCCACCCGATAACTGACCAACTTTCTTTTGCTGGTCCGGTCCACGAAAGTTAAAGGAGTTCACATATGCACGGCTATGAATCTCAACTTTACCGAGTTTCAGAATATCCTGACCGCCGGATATTTCCTCCCAAACATTTTTATCGTCATTCAGGGCATCACGCGATTGGTCAACATAACCAAGCTCGACCGTATCACCGACGGTGAATGTACCGTCATCCGGCGTATCCTGACCCGTAATCATACGGAATAATGTTGTTTTACCGGCACCGTTCGGGCCGATAATACCCACAATACCGCCAGGCGGCAGACGGAAGCTTAAATTTTCAATCAGCAGGCGATCATCATATCCTTTGGACACTCCCTTCGCCTCGATAACCGTATCACCCAGACGCGGCGGTGCAGGAATAACAATTTGTGCACGTGATTGTGTTGAATCCTGTGATTGCTGCAACAACTCCTCGTACGAACGAATACGGGCCTTTGATTTTTTGCGGCGGCCTTCCGGTGTCTGGCGCATCCATTCCAGTTCGCGGTCAAGGGTACGCTGGCGGGCTTCTTCTTCCTTCGCCTCTTGTGTAAGACGTTTGCGTTTTGCCTCAAGATACGCGGAATAGTTTCCTTCATAAGGAATACCACTACCGCGGTCGAGTTCGAGAATCCATCCCGTCACATTATCAAGGAAATAACGGTCGTGGGTAACCATTAC
>JAUICS010000212.1 GCA_030427765.1 Alphaproteobacteria bacterium | reverse complement strand
GCCCGCCATGTGCGATAAATCCGTATTCGCGATCACCGTAACGTTCGATGATATCGTCAAGCAATGCCGGGTTATTTGCAAACGTATGTGTTACATTTTTTGAGTAACTGGCCGCAGCGTCCGTCCCATATTGTGCAGCCAGTTCGCGTTGTACCCCAACAAGAATGTCACGAAGTGAATGTTCGGGTACCGGAAGTTCTTCATCCAGTATCCTTGGAGCATTCATTTTTATAATGTGTTCTAGTTGCTCAATCGTTCTCATATCCCAGTTATACTAAACAATACTTGACAATATGTAAATTATTATGTAAAACATATCCAGATTTTATTAGGAGAGTCATATGAGGTTAATTAATTGGGTTTTAGGCCGCGAGAATAAAGTGACATTAGCAAGTATTATGGGTAGCAGGGCACGCCTACGTGACCCAGATGGAAGAATTGCAGGTTTGCTAGAGAGAAAAGCAACCATTGAAGATGGTATGCGTATGCATAGTGGAGGAACTGCAAATTCCAGCGTTGCGGATAATCGTCAATTAGAACTAATTCACCGGCAACTTGCTGAATTAGGTTATCAATCCCCTCAACGATAAACCTTTCCAAATCAATCTATATGTTTTATGACTATTTCCCATGACTAAGGGGAATACTTTACAGAAAGATTTAGACGCGTTTCTTCTGGAGCTCGAGGATTACGCGTTTAGTCCGAATAACCGTGCGCTAGGTGTAAGTAACCGCGCGCGTATTTCATATTTTCGTGAACATCCTGATATAGACGATATACAACGGGGTTTGCTTGATCACTTTGTATTAGCTGCGGAGGTTGCCATATGCATGGTCGATAACACCGAGATGAAAGAAAAATTCGTGGAAAATACTGAGGATCACTTATTGCAATGTGTAATAAATGATTGTTTTTATCATGGTATGCCAAAGGAACGTCGTGAGGTGATTTTGAAGTTCCTTAATCCCGAAAATACAAATTATCGACATTTGTCGAATGTGGCTATGCGTACGGCCATTACTTATCTGGATGATGATATTAATGGTGAATTTGGTCTTGATTTACGTCGGGAGCAAATTGGATACATGCGTTTTTTGATTGAGAATGTTGATCATGAATGTCAGGGGCTCCGGCAGCTATATAAATACATTATGTCGACTATACCTTCGCGTAAACTTGGTGTCAGGAACGTGCAGGCATTACGTGCAATCTTTGATGAGCGCGCAAATGGTCTCGTTGGATTATTAATAAATGCAGTTCGTGAAGAACGGTTTGATGATGCTGTCGATATTGTGGCCGAGCTTGACAAATTTGATCGTTAAGTCCCTGTATTAACTACTAACTAGCTGACCAGCATATATTTGGTTTCTAGATATTCTTCAATGCCGTATTTGGACCCTTCACGCCCAATTCCGGATTGTTTAAACCCGCCAAACGGTGCCGTTTCAGTCGAAAATATTCCGTCATTTACAGATACAATGCCATATTCTAATGCTTCTCCCACACGCCACATGCGATGCAGGTCGTTTGTGTAGAAATATGCCGCCAGTCCATATGGTGTGTCGTTTGCCCGCTGTATAACATCCTTTTCATCGGTAAACCGAAAGATTGGTAGAACTGGTCCGAATGTTTCATCGCATGATATCAACATATCATCCGTGCAATCATCCAGAATGGTGGGTAAAATAAACTGCTTTCCCAAATCCGAAGCGGTTCCGCCACATAAAATTTGTGCGCCTTTTTGCGCGGCATCCTGAATATGGGACATTACTTTTTCGGCAGCTTTTGCATTAATAAGTGGACCAATATCCGCACCTGCACTATCTCCATATCAACATTAAGTTTTTTGACTTTGTCTTTGATAATATTTACAAATTCATCAGCAATGTTTTTATGGATATAGGCGCGGTTTGCGCAGACGCATGTTTGTCCGGCATTACGGAATTTTGATGCCATAAGGCCGTCAGCCGCCTTTTCCAGGTCGGCATCTTCGAAGATAATAAACGGCGCATGACCGCCAAGCTCCATTGATACTTTTTGCACATTTTCGGCAGATTGCCGGATCAGGATTTTTCCAACTGCCGTTGATCCGGTAAAGGACAGTTTACGGGCATTTTTATGTTGTGTCATGGCTTCGCCTATATCCTTGGACACAGATGATGGAACGACATTAAACACGCCGGGCGGTATTCCCGCCTCCTCCGCCAATTTTGCGAGCGCAAGTGCAGATAGCGGCGTGTCTTCTGCCGGTTTTACAACAAATGTACATCCGGCGGCCAGTGCCGGGGCGGCCTTACGCGTTATCATTGCATTTGGGAAATTCCATGGCGTGATGGCGCACGCCACACCAACGGGTTGTTTTAGTACGAGGACATGTGAACCGGATTTATGTGATGGGATGATGTCGCCGTATATTCGCTTCCCTTCCTCCGCATACCATTCAATAAATGATGCGCCGTAAGACACTTCACCTTTCGCTTCTTTTAATGGTTTTCCTTGTTCCGCCGTCATAATGATGGCTAGATCGTCCGTGTTTGCAATAATTAGGTCATGCCATTTTTTCATTATGGCGGCGCGTTCCTTGGCCGTTAGCAAGCGCCAGTCATTCCAGGCGTTATTCGCGGCATCTATGGCTAAATCAACGTCACTTTTGCCGCAATCTGCAACCTGAGTAATAACGGCCTGATTGGCCGGATTTGTAACGGAGAATGTTTTGTTATCGTCGGCATCAATCCATTTCCCGTTTATGTAGGCTTTTGTTTGCAGAAGGGTGTTGTTATTAAGCTTCATGTCTAAAACCTTTTATACGTATTTTGAATATTTGGACGGAATTTCGCCCACATAATTTGTTGTCACAAATTCAACAACCTTGCGTTTATCATCGGGGTATAAATTCAATGCAATTTCAATTTTTGTAAGTGCGGATGAAAGCGTCATATAAAGAGGATATCCACCGCGTTTCTGAAGCAGGCTTCCAGACTCATAGCTAATGCGTGGCTCCGCATTTACGGGACTGATGTAAAATAACGGTTTGTTATGGTCGGTTGTTGCCGTGATCAGAGTATCAATAATGTTATTTTCAAACGTGGTTGCACCATAAGAATATAAGATTACGGCTTTTACCGCATCGTCGTCAACTTGCCCCGCAACAATTTTTGGATTTAGCCCGAGAACCGAGCGTACGACAAGCGTATGTCCATAATTATGATTTAATATTAATGGTTTAAATTTAGTTTTTCGTTTTGGCTTTAGCCATGATGCGATTGGTACGGGGTATTCTAAACGCCCAAACCTTGTAACGAATTTATGTAACGGCGCATCAAATGCGTCGGCATCGATATCATCAATTTTTTCAGAACTTGTTGCCAGTATGGCGCGATCGCCCATGACGACAACGACCTCTGCCATATCTTTATCGTGCAATGCCTGCAGGGTATAAAGGGCATTCCGAATATTTGTATTGGCATCATTAATCGGCTCCTGGATGGGTTTTTGCGCGCCGGTATAAACAATGGAAAATGGAAGTCCCTGCCCCATCATTAATGATAATGCCGCACTGGAATACGACATGGTATCCGTGCCGTGCGGGATAAAGAAACCGATAAACGGCACGTTTATATTGTTCCATAAGTAAACCATTATAATGGCCAGTTCGCGCACATGGGCGTAGGTCATTTGGGAACTGTCAATCTGAAAAACGTCCAGACTGCGGACAATAAAGTGTTCTTTTAATTTTGGATTTGCGTACTGAAACATACTGTCAAAAT
>JAUICS010000211.1 GCA_030427765.1 Alphaproteobacteria bacterium | reverse complement strand
GCCAATCTCACAAATCATTGGCGGGACGGCATTCGGCGGCTTTACCGGCGCGGTAAGCGGCCTTGCAAACATCGTTATGCGTGAGGAAATGGGCGATGATATTCCAGGTTTGATGAAGAAGACAATCAATCAACCAAACGCAGTGCCTAGGACCGAACACATATCACCAGATGATATTGCCAAGTCATTGTCGGAAATTGAACCGGGGAATGGTTTTGGTGACAGTGATTATCAAACCGATGAGAATGAAGAGCATGGCGCGGCCTATAGTGACTTGCCGGGGACGGCGCTCGCCGTCATTGATTTAAGTGATTATGCATCAGATTATTTGTCAGAAATCAATAACGCCTCTGATATCGCGCCAAAACGTGAAGCGATTTCAAAACTGGACTTTTAATTAAACGATTGTTTTCTGATTCTTTTTGCGCTTACGCTCGGATGAGGAGCCAATACGCATTAATTCCCGGTATTTGGCCACTGTCCGGCGGGCAATTTGAATACCGCTCTTGCCAAGAATGTCAACGATGCCGTCATCGGACAGAATGTTTTCCGGGTCTTCCCCCTCAATCAGGTTTTTAATCTGTGCCTTTACGGCCTCGGCCGAATACATCATTCCGTTTGCACCCGGAATGGATGGGGAGAAGAAGTATTTCAATTCGAAAATGCCACGTGGTGTTGCGATGTATTTGTTGCTTGTGACGCGGCTGACTGTGCTTTCATGCATATCGATGTTATCGGCCACGTCTTTTAGTGTAAGCGGCTTTAAAAACTCTACACCGTAGAGAAAAAATGCGTCTTGTTGCTCGATAATTTCACCGGCCACTTTGATCATTGTTTGCGCGCGTTGGTGAAGGGCTTTTACAAGCCAGTTCGCGGCCGTTAGCTGGTTATTCAGATAGGTTTTATCATCTCTGGATTTCGACTTCTGGGCAACCTCGGCATAATATTCCTGATTAACCAGAACGCGTGGTAATGTTTCGCTGTTTAACTCTACGCGCCAGCCGCCGCCAAGGTCTTTCGGAATTTTCCGCATCAATAAGTCCGGTACAACCGTTTGAACAACAAAATGATCGAAGTCACTTGCCGGGCGGGGATTCAGGGCTTTAATCTCTGCAATCATGTCCATCAGATATGTTTCACTGACATCGCATTTCTTGGCGAGGGCGGCGGGTGTGTCCTTTGTAATGGCATCAAGATTATCAAGAAGGCGCTGCATATATTCATCAAGCTGCCCGTTATCCTCAAGCTGGATACTCAAACACTCCACAAGGTCCTTGGCAAAAATACCGCCCGGGTCAAACCCCTTCATAATCTTAAGCAGTTTTTCCAAACGGTCTTCCGAACATTGTAGGCGTTCAACAAGCTCGCTTGTTTCGTGGCGCAGGTAACCTTGTTCGTCCAGCAAATCAATAATGGATGATCCAATCATAATATCGCGCGGGTCGTCCGTATTCATCCGAAGCTGCTCAAGCAGGTGATCGCGTAACGATGTGGTTGAACTTATCCGGTTATCAAAATTATCGTCCCTGTCTTCGAAATTCCTGTCGCCGCCTTTACCGGATGATGCCATGGAATCGGAACTGGGTTCATATGTATTCATATCGGATGTGTTTACCTCATCCCCCTCCCACGCCTGGTCGAATTCGTCCTGGATTTCATCGCGACTTTCACTTTCGCCCGATGCATCCTGGTCGTTGCTTCCGTCATCACGGTCCGCATCATCGTCTTTCTTTTCAAGGAGGGGATTCTGCTGCATTTCCTCCTCTAGAAACTCCGTAAGTTCGACGTTTGTGAGTTGCAGAAGCTTAATCGCCTGCTGCAACTGCGGCGTCATCACAAGATTCTGGGTCTGGCGAAGATCGAATTTCTGACTAACTTGGCTCATAAGAATGAAATAGAATTATTTCCGTTACAGGAAATTATAGCACAGAAAATAATTATGGTGAGTGATATTTGATAAACGGCGTGGCCAAAAATCAAAGGTGATTAAAGGGAAAACCCTTCACCCAGATAAACGCGTTTTACATCGCTGGATGCGACGATATCTTCCGGTGCACCTTCCATCAACACATTCCCGTCATGAAGGATGTAGGCGCGGTCAACGATGTCCAGACAGTCACGGACGTTGTGATCAGTGATCAGAACCCCAATATCACGCGTTTTCAGGTAACTGATTAGCTCACGAATGTCGCTGACGGCGATCGGATCGATACCGGCCAGCGGTTCATCCAGCAGGATAAAATCCGGACTGCTGGCAAGCGCGCGGGCAATTTCAACACGGCGGCGTTCACCGCCGGATAGGGCAATGGCCGGTGTACGGCGTAAATGGCCGATGGAAAATTCGGCTAATAATTCTTCCAGAAGACGTTCTTTTTCATCGGGTTTCAGGCTTTGAACCTCGACAATCGACCGTATGTTATCTTCAACGGACAAACCGCGGAAAATCGATGCCTCTTGCGGAAGATACCCAATACCCAGACGGGCACGCTGGTACATCGGTGTATTCGTAACATCACGGCCGTCGATCATGATACTGCCGCTATCGGCATTGATCAGGCCGGTTAAGATATAGAAACATGTTGTTTTCCCCGCACCGTTTGGGCCAAGCAGGGCAACGGATTCACCGCGTTGTACGGAAATGGATACATCACGAAGGACGGGGCGTTTCCGGTAATGTTTTGAAAGATGCTCAGCCGTCAGGCCTTTTGGAACGGCCTTTAAATGCGTCGGCTTGGATGATTTTTTGTGTATTTTTCGGCTAATCATAAGAATTTCAAAGTCATTTGCGTATAGTCATAACGCAAATACATTATGTCATGCAAGGTTTTTTGTTGGCAAGTATTATTACGATATAGATTAGAAAACTACTCTAAAAACAGGCCGTTACGGTCAAAATATCCGATGACATCCTGTTCATAATAATCAAGAAGGGCAAATCGGTAAGGCTCACTGGATGTGGCCTTGTAAACGTAATCAATGGCCTCTGTTACGCGCATTTTATCGTAACTGGATAAATGGTAGAAATTCGGTCCGACAACAAGGGTCGGGCGCCCACAATTCATGTCCTGATCCCTTATGATATCGTCGTTGTAGAATTCCTTGATCATATCCATTGGGCTATCATATTGCCGCACCCAATCCTCGGCATGCCAGGGTGTCTGGTACCGGTTTTTGTAATCCCATTGCCGTTTATGGTTATGCTTGTTGTCATGCATATATGGGCGAAAATCCAGACCGTCCCAGTGGTCACGCGGCCAGCTAAAGATGGATGTTTTCGGTTCCGCATGCGCAATCTGTGCCACAAGGAAAAAGACGGTGGCAATAATACAAATATGTTTGAAAACCTTTAGAATCATTGGGTTTGCTCACTGGATTTGCGAAGAAAAATTGCAAAAAAGAAAGATAAATTTAACTCTCTCATGTTAGTATAAAATGATGTTAGACGCGATAGGGAATGCAATCTCGGGGTTGATTGCTGCACAGAAAAGAGTGGAAACAAGCGCAAGTAATATTGCGAATGTATCCTCATCCGGTGCTTTACAGGAAAAGGACGGCCCGCCGGCATATCAGGCGCAAACCGTCATCCAGACCCCTTTGGTTGATGAAAACGGCAATGTTTTCGGTGCGGATGTGGAAACGGCTGCAAAGTCCGAACCCACACGCACGGCATATGATCCAAGTTCCCCGTACGCAAACGAAGATGGTTATATTTCAGTCTCCAACGTTGATTTGAATGAGGAAATTGTAAATATCAACGTGGCCGAAATAACGTTCAAGGCCAATTTGAAGGTACTTCAATCGGCGA
>JAUICS010000210.1 GCA_030427765.1 Alphaproteobacteria bacterium | reverse complement strand
ATAATGCCGGTAATTTGCCTTGCGAAAGAATGTGGGGGAACCTGTCCGTTCGAAAAAGCCTGCCGCAATGTATTCTGGCCATCATAATTCCAATGTATGACATTTACTCTCCCCTCAACGAATCCTGCATCGGCGGTTGTTACATGATATGTTCCATCTTCTCGTGGGGTGATAGATAAAATCATACCCAGATGGCCGTCATAATTTTCTCCTGTTATGACTTGCCCTTCTTTTTGGGTCATTGTGATATAATTTCCAGGCACAAATGATGATGGGGTGTTAGATATTTTTGCACCCACACTTTCCGCCCAATTTTCAATTGTGCTTGTGCCGAAACCAAGGCCGGTTTTCATGCTGATGGGGCTTGGTATACCCATTTGGGTGTATAGGGAATTCACCTCCCACACTGCCATATCTGCGCAGGGGCCGCGGTCGCCATATTGTGACTCAAATCCTGGGCCGTAGGTAAGGCCGTTAAACGTAGCGCTAATTTTTCCGTATATATTATCCGGGTTTGTAATAAAACTGCCGTTATTTCCCTCTATTTGTGAAGGGAAACTTAATATATTTGAGCCAAGATGCTCAAATCTCTGTGCTATCAGAGCCTGTCTTAATAAGCTTAATTCCAAAAATAGCCCCTTTCTACGTCAAAAATACATAAATCTTATTAATTTTATGTAAATATATGTGGTTGATTAAGGATGGTAGAATGTTTATACAAGATGTCTTAGGACCAAAAATACGATGCAATCACCTCTACTTTTATCAGTTAAAGATGCCATGGTCAGATACAGTGAAAAACCTGTGTTTGAGAACCTGTCGTTCAATATTCATCAGGGCAGCCGCATTGCCCTTGTCGGTAAAAACGGTGCCGGCAAATCAACATTAATGAATATCATCACGGGTGTTCAGGAACTTGATGACGGTGAGCGTTGGGAGGAGGCTGGTATCACAACCGGTTACTTGCGTCAGGATATTGTGCCCGAGAAAAATCAGACGGTTTTTGAATACATCTTTAGTGAGATTAAAGATGAGGAAAAAGAACTTCTGGAATACAAGGTTGATATTGTTGCTGAGGCCCTACAGCTTGATCGTCAGGCGCAAATGACAAAACTTTCTGGTGGGCAGATCAGGCGTGCGGGCCTTGCCCGTGCATTGGTTGAGGAACCGGATATCCTGCTACTTGATGAGCCGACGAACCACCTTGATCTCGAGGTGATTGAGTGGCTTGAAGATTATTTGAACGCCTATCCCGGTACAATTCTATGCGTTAGTCACGATCGAACCTTTTTGGCCAATATTACCAATCAGGTGTTCTGGCTGGATCGTGGACAGATTAAGGTTAGCCCGCGTGGGTTTAAACATTTTGATGAATGGTCACAGATGTTGCTCGAGCAAGAGGAGCGAGAGCTCAAAAACCGTAAGCAATTGGTGGCGCAGGAGGTTGAATGGGCCAGCCGTGGTGTAAAGGCACGCCGTAAGCGGAATGTGCGCCGTGTTGAACAGATGAAAATTATGCGTGAGCAGCTTAAAAACGATGAAGCGGCCTATCGCCGTGCAACACAGACAATCAATCTCAAGCCTATTGAAGGTGTCGATGCCACGTCAAAGGTTGTTGCGGAATTTTATAATGTGTCGAAGTCGTTTAGCGAGGATTACAAAACAATCCGTATCCTCGATAAATTTTCCATTCGTATACGGCGTGGTGACCGGATTGGTATTCTGGGGCGCAACGGTTCGGGGAAAACGTCATTCCTTAAAATGCTGCTCGGTGAGCTTGACCCCGATGGCGGGAGTATCAAGGTACGAAAGGAAATGGAATTTTCGTACTTCGATCAAAAACGCCGTGATTTAAATCCGGATGATACGCTTAAAAAAGTGTTGTCGCCCGAGGGGAATGATTACATCGATGTGATGGGGAAGCAGCGCCATGTTTGCGGTTACCTGAAGGATTTCATGTTCGACCCGTCACGTGTGCAGGATAAGGTAAAAACCCTGTCCGGCGGGCAAAAAAATCGCCTGATGCTCGCACGGATACTGGCGAACCCGAAAACCTGCCTTATTCTGGATGAACCGACAAATGATCTGGATATGGATACGCTTGATATGCTTGAGGAAATTTTGTCGCAGTATAACGGCACGTTGATTATCGTCTCGCATGACCGTGACTTTCTGGATCAGACGGTTACAAAAATTCTGGCATTTGAAGGCGATGCAGAGGTTGAGTCATGTATTGGCGGATATAGTGATTATCTGGCATGGAAACGGGGGCAGGAAAATCCAAAAGAAAAACCGCAAAAACATAAAGATAAAAAGCAAGAAAAACAAAAGCTTGCTTCGCAAGATGTTCCTATAGAGGAGCCACCGAAAAAGGCTAAAAAACTATCTTATAAACTGGAATACGAATTGAAGGAGTTGCCGAAGAAAATTGAGGAACTTGAACATGAAGTATCCAATTATAATCAGCAATTAACCGATCCGGATTTCTACCAGAATGATCCGGATGGTTTTCACAATGTGACGAAGAAGCTGGGTGATGCAAAGCTTAAGCTGGAACGGTATGAAAATCGCTGGCTTGAGCTTGAGGACATGAAGTCCGCGTAAACCACAAAATAATTTACATAATAAATATTTTGTGATACATTACTGTCACTTTTTTAAAGTACGGTAATGAGAAGTGTTCAGTAATATTGGTTTCAAATCACTTGCGGATGCAAGTATAGCTTTACGGCGATCATGGTATAGGCGTTCCTATGCCATGCATAAGCGTTTTAATGCTTTTAGTTTTGGCGTCTATGATACTATTCGCCATGGCATTCTGGGGCATTACAGAAATGTGCGTCATCCGTTACTTCGTCAAAAACTATACTCTCTCAATACTCACGTTTTGCAACCTGACATGGCCCTGTTTTGGTCTGGTGGGGGGATCATTGCCGGTGGTTTGGAACGTGATATAAATATTGTTAATCAGGACCTTATTTGGGATTTCGCCAAAACGTTGAATGAAGATATTGTATCCGGCTGGATATCTGAAAATGAAGACTATTGTCGTCGTAAGTTTCGTTCTGAAATTATTAGCAGCTGGATATGTGACAATGAAGACTTTTGCCGTAAAGAATGTGGTTACGGTGATGATGTATCAAAATATAGCATGGCCTGGGACTCTGCACTTATTCGTAAAGTGGCGGCACGAGCATTAAAAGAAACGTCATTGGATCGTATTGTCTCAAATTGGAATATTCGATACAAAATTGAGCGAAAATTACGTCAAGAAGGTAAATTGTACGTATCGTTGGATGGTATGCTGGAAAATGGGCCGATTGAAATTCCCAATGGTCGTGGTGGCGGTAACGTCCCGACATGGCTTCAGAAAACATTCCTTTTTGGGGCTGTCAGCACATCATTCTGGGATATTCAGGAATTCTGGCATGAAGCCGCACGAAAGTTTATTCACGATTGTAAGGGGATAATTTATGTTGCGGCAAAAAATTCGAATTCATCCGGTAACCACCGTATGAATGAAATTCATGAAATATGGGATAACCCTGATATTACCCATGTTGGGGTGGTTGAGGAGCTGGGACCGCCGTCTATTCGTGTTAGGGCGGATATGGAGCCCACAATTTACACAAAAGATGAATATGTCAGAATGATAAAACGTTACCATTACGACCATGTTAAAAATGCCGTTACAAACTTTTTTGAAAACGGCATCACGGATGATGGCAGGGTTTCTGCAATAAGACGTGATTCATGGGGGCCGGGAAGAGACTGTCATTTCGATTTTTCTAATCAATTACGAATTG
>JAUICS010000209.1 GCA_030427765.1 Alphaproteobacteria bacterium | reverse complement strand
GATACATCGGCAATGGCCACGATGATATGGTATCCTTCATCGGTTTTTTCGGCAAAAACTGCATCGTCGAAATCGCGTGCATCCTCACCATCAATGGTAACAAGTGGGATATTGCGCAAATCTTCACGTCCCTTTGGTGTTGGGACCTTCATCGACTTTGTTTCATTGATGGTTTTTTCAAGGAACTGCGTACGTAGATTTGCTTCATGCAGGGCAATTAAGCTGATGGCCTTCGGGTCGCTGTAGGTTCCGACAACTTCCTTAATGCGGACTTTTTTATTGCGCAGGCCCTGTGATGGCTGGATTTCGCCAATCGCCAAATCGTTGTTTTTGGCGCCGTTTAAATCTTTTGCCGTGATGTCGTAATCGTATTTCGCTTTTTTGCTGAGGGGTTTCAAGACGAAACCGTCTTTTGATGGGCGAATAAGGCCCATGACTGTCCCTTGCGGGGTATCAAGGCGTTTGATGATCTTGGCTTCGTACTCAACGTCTGTAATGCGGTTCAGACGTGCCAGAACGCGGTCACGTTCCGTAACACTGGCGTAATGTTTGTTATCCGGAACCACCTGAATGGTGATATGCGCCTTATCCTCATCCGTTGGAATCGCAACGACATTACCGTCGGAATCGATTTTAAAAATTTCGATAATTGTTACGGCCGGCAGACCTTCGGCAATCCCGAAACGACCCCCTTTGTGTTTTGATATTTTGCCGTTCGTTTCAAGATCTTTTAACATGTCGCGTAGAATACGGCGGCCATCGCCCTTTACCTTGAATTTGTTTGCGATATCGCGTTTTGAAATGGGAACGGACTTTTGCCTAAGAAAGTCGATAATGCTGTCGGGATTTAAATTATCCAAAGAAATACCAGTTATTAAAAATTACACCCTCAAAACGGGGTTCAGGATGTAATTGTATCAGAGATATATGGGCGCGCTTAGTGAAAATCGGTTAAACGACAGAGTTAACCCAATCTTCCAGCTGGGACTTGCTCATCCCGCCGACTTTTGTGTCGAGAAGCTGGCCGTCTTTAAATACCATGAATGTCGGGATGCCGCGTACACCGTATGTAGTCGGCGTATTTGGGTTGTCATCGATATTGATTTTGGCGACTTTTAATTTTCCGTCTTGCTCCTTGGCAAGTTCGTCGATAAGAGGCCCCATCGCTTTACATGGCGCGCACCATTCCGCCCAGAAATCAACAACTACTGGGGATTCCGACTTTAATACGTCGTCTTCAAAACTTTGGTCTGTAACGGTTTGGCTTGTCATGATGTCCTCGCTAACTCTTTAGTAACTAAATTAGGTAATGATGGCAGTCTGGTCAAGGTTACACAGCAAATTTGTCTAATATGGTTTTCAGGCAGTTTTGGTGCTGCGGCCAGAAACAAGTTTTCGGTTTACAGTTATAGTGGTTTCGCGCTATTTTCTGTTAAGTAATTCTAACTAAAGAGGATAGAGGTTTATGTCTTCAGATCAAAAAGTCGAATCAGACAGCACAAATGGCGCTGGAACCCAAATGCCATTATTTTACAAAAATCCGTTACCACTTGATTCGGAAAAACACGCATCCCACGGGATGAAAAAGAATTTTGGCCTTGGTTTCACCGATGGTGTGAACGCCGTTCCCATCAATCTGGTTGAAATGCCGCAAATTTGTCACTTCTATCCAATCGCATTTAGCCCGGATGGAAACGCAACGCCGGTTGCTATCCTTGGCCTTCGCGATAATGAAAATCTGTTCTTGAATAAAGACGACAGCACATGGCTGGAGAACACATACATTCCTGCGTACATTCGTCGTTATCCGTTCATTTTTTCTGAAATGCCGGGCAGTGACCAATTGTCTCTATGTATCGATATGGATGACAGCGTTGTTGACGAAAAAGGCGGCGAATCATTTTTCGATAAAGATGGTAATCCGACTGAACTTTCAAACAATGCGCTTGAGTTTTGTAAGTCTTACCATGCCGCGGCACAGCAAACGATGGCGTTCTCGCAGGAACTTGCGAAAGCCGATATCCTTACAGACAGACAGGCCGAAATTACAATTTACGATAACCGTAAAATTAATTTCTCGGGCTTCAAAATCATTGATGAGGAAAAACTGGCGGCCGTCAGCGATAAAGTCTTTAATGAATGGCGTAAGCAAGGCTATCTGCCGGGTATTTTTGCCCATCTATTCTCAGGATCACAGTGGCAGCGTCTGACACATATCCTGAATACAAAGCTGAAAAATGAAGCCAAGTAAGTAAATGCGTTTCAGATGAGCCGTAAACGGGTTCATCTGAATCAAATACGATCCTTAGTGGGGTCCTAATTTGGGGATAAGCGTGAGTCATGTATTCACGCTTATTGTTTTTTTAGGGCGTTCAAATTATAGTCGCATTATTCACATGAAAATTCTTTTTAGAGGTTGCAATGGCAAAAGTTGGTGCGACGCGCGCAGCGCAATTAACGGGAAAATCAAAATCAACGATCCAGCGCGCAATGGACGCTGGGAAACTATCATTTGAAAAAGATGCGAATGACCGACGTGTTATCGACGTCTCCGAACTTGACCGTGTTTATGGCCTGGTTAAGCAGGATGAAGATTCAAGCGGTAGTGGCGAAGGTCAGGGTGATGCATCCGGCGGAATGCCACAGTTTTCTGCAGAAGATTTTATCGAGATGGAGCGTTATAAGCTCCGCGTTGAAATGCTGGAAGATCAGCTGGAGTCAATGAAGGGTCAGCTTGATGACATGCGCGAGCAACGTAACGAATGGCAAAAACAGGCACAGCAGGTGTTGATTACCAGCCAGTATTCGCAAAAACAGGCAGAAGAATTGAAGGAAAAAATCCAGCAGCGCGAAAAAAAAGACGAGGAGAAGCGCCAGCAAATGCTTCAGCAGCAAATGAATCAGTTGCAGGGCCAAACACGTCCGGCACCACAGAGTATGCCGGTTCCGCCTCAAGCCGCGGCAGGACAATCCCAACAGCCACGACCAACGCCACAGGGCCAGGGGCCGGTTATGCCAGCGCAAAGACGACCAGACCAACGTCCCTCTTCAACAGGTCAAACAAGTGCGCAGAAACGTCCGCCGCAGCAAAGACCGGTATCCTATAAACAAATGGCCCCGGATCAACGTCCGTCGCAGCGTAAGCTCCCAATGACGCAGCCGCCTGTGGCGCCGGCGAATGAAAGCCTTTGGTCGAAGATCAAAAAATCAATCTCCTCTTAATTTTAATTATTAAGGATATTCTTCAATTGCGCCGCGTATCCTTGCATATGCGGTGTGTTGTGATGAATGAATGCGTTTGCCCTCTCCGGCAAGCTATTATCCGGATTTGTGTTTAAAATCCGGTATGCCATACATGTGCAGAACGCGTATCCGAAGTAGAGCAGTAACGGCTTCGCGGCAAATCCTAAACCTTCCAGATTATTGTCCTTCGCGGCGGATAAAATCATATCAAGCGTGTTGTTTAAATCTTTTATAAACGTATCCGGACATACATCTCTGAATCGGTCAATGTAGTGCGAAAGTGATTCGCCGCCATCACGTACAATCTTACGGAACAGAAAATCATTGGCCTGAATGCCGTTTGTACCTTCATAAATCGGAAGAATACGTGCATCACGGAAATACTGTGCTGCGCCTGTTTCCTCGATAAATCCCATGCCGCCGTGGATTTGCAAGGCATCTGATGTAATGTGCACGGCCATATCGGTCGAGAATCCCTTCACAATAGGGGTCAGAAGGTCAATGACGGCCTGCGCGTCATTGTCACCTTTGGCCTTTTTATCGATATGGTATGCGGCATCGAGT
>JAUICS010000208.1 GCA_030427765.1 Alphaproteobacteria bacterium | reverse complement strand
TTATTGGCTGACCCAGACGATTTTGGCGATCCAGTGAATTTCGTTTGATTTCAAAAGCTGATCATCGGCCTCTGGATTCAAAGAATGGAAATGAAATCCGGCATCGGACATCCGGAACACTTCCTGCACATACATATGATTGTCTTTTGTCAGGATGATGACGCGGTCACCTTGCTTAAGCTTATTTGCCTTCTCAACGACAAGAACATCGTTCTTTCTGTAAAGTGGCTCCAGAAAATTATCATTAAGTTTCAGGGCAAATAAGTCATCGCGTGTGCCCTCATTCGGGAATGGGAACGGAAAATACGTCCACACATCATTCGGGGCAGATTGAATATCTTTGAAAAGGTTCCCATTTGAGTCGCCATCACACCCGGCCATGGGAATTTTAAAAGGTATACCGGCCTTCGAACTGTCCATAAGGGCAACAAATTCGGACATTTTTGTTTCGGTGACGGCCAATATCTTGGAAATACTTTCCGTTGACGGCCAGCGTTGTTTCCCGTCTGGGCCTAAACGCTTACTCCGGTTAAAGGTCGTGGGGTCCAACCCCGCATTCTTGGCAAGGCCGGATGTCGAGTATCCATGGCTTTCCGCAAGTCGGTCGATAGCTGCCCAAATTTGTTCATGCGTATACATAGGAAGATTATCCCATGTTTAATGACGAAACAAAAGATCATTTTTTGCACATGCAAAATTACAAATAGGAATATATTCATATTTTTGTTGACTCGTGAAAAACCATATGCTCTAAATAAGAACATAAAGTGAACAAGAATTTTTAGCAAGAGAGAACAATAAAAAAGAACAAGGGTGCATGATAATGGCTAGAGCAGGTAACAAGTATATTCCCAAAACACATCAAGAGATAAAAATCGAACCTTTTCAAAGTGTTGAGCAGGTTTGGTTTTGGTTTGTGCAGGCCTATACCGCGCGTCAGGACGGGGCGCGTGTGACAGCCGGTGCGGGGACGTGTAACCGGCCGTGCGAGCCTGTCGACATCATGGTTATTCTGGACAAACTGCACCGTAACCGCCGTTTGCTTATCGATCATATGAAAGTTTTAAAACATTACGGCGTGCGTCAATTGCCGCCGGACCCTTACCGGGTGAAGGAGGCACGTGCCGCCACATTATGGCAGGAGGCAATGGCGATTCTGGAAGAATCATTCATATCCAAAAATATTCTTATGCCGGTTATGCGTGATGCCGGAATACATCAGAATACATACAGACAGGGGCAGCTCATATGATGTTAAAACGCAATGCATACGATAGTACAATCGATCATCCGTCGGAAGCATGGGTGATTTTTTCAGGACAAACGGATTTCCGGTTTTTATCGTTTTTGAAGCCTGGTTTCCGTCACTGTTATGTCCTGCTGCGGGATCGCCAGCAATGGATAACGGTAGACCCGCTTTTTCCCTATACCGAAATCATGGCGCATGACATTGACCGTGACTTTGATTTACCGGGGTGGTTAGAAGGGCGCGGCCATAAGGTTGTTAAGGCAATCCTGAACCGGAATATCAAAAAACCGGCACCGGTTATGGTGTTTACATGTGTTGAGGCGGTAAAACGTATTCTCGGCCTCCACCGATTTTTAATTTTTACGCCGTATCAACTCTACCGCCATTTACGAAAGGCGCATGCCAGAACGGCCATTCCACATATAACATTCAATGACATATCAAAGGAGATTGACGATGGGAAGCATCACATCCGCGTTTAAGAAACCGAAGAAACCAAAAATCAAAAAACCAAAAGTGGTTATAAAACAAGTTACGTCATCCGCAACAGAAACGGATGCCGCAACACAAACATCGGACACATCCACGGCCGATGCCGGTGCAGGCACACCAACAGAAGATGATGTATCGCAGGCACGCACCGAAAATTTATTAAAACGTAGCCGCGGCCGCACCGGAACAATATTGACCAGTTTTACGGGAATTCTTGAACCAAATGACGTTAGGCCGTCACGTAAAAGCCTGCTGGGAGAATAACAATGCCGATACCAAAAATACAACGCGATAACGTTTCGCCTGATGTTGATATTGTATCGGCATTGATGAAACGTTTTGAAAAGGCGAAAGAACGTCGCCAACACTGGGAGCAGCATTGGCAGGAGGCGTATGAATATACCCTTCCGTCACGTGGTGATTTTTTCTCGCACGATGCTCCGGGCGGCAAAAGGACCGAAAAAATTTATGACGCCACCGCCATGGATGCTACGGACCAATTGGCGGCAAGTCTACTTGGGAATTTAACGCCGCCTTGGAGCCAATGGTTTGGTTTTAAACCCGGGCCGGATTTGACGGTGGAGCAGGCCGAGGCGCTGGCACCCGTTTTGGAGGATGCCGCAAAAACTGTGCAGGCCCATTTTGACCGCTCAAACTTCGCGGTGGAAATACATCAATGTTTTCTGGATTTAATCATCGGGGGCACGGCCAGTCTGTATTTTGATGAAACGCCGCCCGGAACGTTATCGGCCTTTCGGTTTACGGCAGTGCCGCTTAAAAACGTTGTGTTGGAGGAGGGCGCAAGCGGTTTGCTTGATCAATCGTACCGTAAGAATAACATGACCCTTGCCCAGATACAGGAACGTTTCCCGCAAGCCAATTTACCGGACAGAGTCGTGAGTGAAGCCGCAAAGGATGCACAAGTCCGGTTTCCTGTGATTGAAGCTCTTGTCCCGGTAAAAACATATTTTGAATATGTTGCCTTTTTTGGAGGGGAGTACGGTGAAAATACCGTGCTGCATTACAGTCGACTTGATCACAAACCGTTTATTAATTTCCGCTGGATGAAATCACCGGGGGAAATTTACGGACGATCACCTGTCATGAAGGCATTGCCGGATATTAAAACGGCCAACAAGGTTGTTGAGCTTATCTTAAAAAACGCATCCATTGCCGTCACCGGCATTTGGCAGGCGGATGATGACGGTGTTCTCAATCCGGCCACAATTCAATTGACCCCCGGGTCAATTATCCCGAAGGCATTGGGTTCAAAGGGGCTGCAACCGCTCGATATGCCAGGGCGGTTTGATATCTCGCAGCTTGTTCTGGACAGTCTGCGTGCGCGTATACGTCATGCGATGCTGGTTGACCGTCTTGCTCAAATTGACGGGCGGAATATGACGGCGACGGAAGTTCTGGAACGGTCTGCCGAAATGTCATTACTTCTTGGCGCAACATATGGACGATTACAAACGGAACTGTTGATGCCGCTCATTGAGCGTGCATTTTCCATTTTAAAGCGGCGGGGTGAAATTCCGGATGTGGCTCTCGATGGTCGAACCGTTCAGGTTGATTTTCGTTCGCCGCTCGCCCGGGCACAGGGGCAAAAAGATATCCAGAATACGTTGTCATGGATTAACACTGTTTTATCTATGGGCGGTGAAGCATTGCAGGGCGTTGATTTGCGGCGTGTTACAACATATTTGGGTGAGGCCCTTGGTGTGCCGCGCGATCTTATCCGCGAAGAATTACCGCCACAAAAAGTGGAAAGTGAGGCAGATCATGTTTCGTGATTTTTTGAAATCAAAAACGCCGTATGATGATCGGCTTGCGGTGGCATTACCGCCATTATCGCAAAAACGTGATCAGGATATGGCCAAAATTGCCGCGCGCATTTTTGCCTCGGACGATGGAAAGGCGCTTCTACAATATCTACAAATTACGATCTTTCAGCGCGCATTATCACCCGATGCACCGGATACGCAGCTACGTTATTACGAGGGGCAGCGCGCTATGCTCGCGAATTTAATCCGCCTTATTGAAAAAGGACAACACGGATATTAACACGATTTTCA
>JAUICS010000207.1 GCA_030427765.1 Alphaproteobacteria bacterium | reverse complement strand
TTCGGTGTCTGAAACAGAAACACATCCTGATCCAAAAACAGATCCTCTAACATCGCCTTTCCAGCAACCGGTATTGCCGCCTGTGCCTGATCATCGTCACGATTACTATATAAATCCGGAATATCAAGACCAACCAGACTGACAACACGTCCATCACGCAACACCATAGTCATTGAGTCAATGATACTCATAACCTTTGCATTTCCTGTATTATACAAGTGTTTTGATTCGCTTTTTTCCAGCACTGGTGGAACAATTTCTTCGGCCAAAACATTGTTTTGGTATGCCAGAACGAATATATAGCTATATATTACTGTAAAATATAAACAAAACCGGATCATAGATAACATGCGACTCACAAAATCACTTCTTGGCGTTACACTTTCTTCGTTGATGCTTTTAAATGCTTGTAGCACAAATCCAGCTACGGGAGATAATCAATTCACGTTATTTATGCCGGCTTCGCAGGAAAAAGAAATCGGCGCATCCGAGCATAAAAACATCCTCAAGACATTCGGCGGCACAATCGGAAATAAGACAGTAGAAAATTACGTTACCGGCATTGGTCAAAAAATGGTCCGCAAAACTGAACGTAACGATGTGACGTACAGTTTTTATGTATTGGATAGTGATGTTGTCAATGCATTCGCCCTGCCCGGCGGATATGTATACGTAACACGCGGATTATTAGCATTGGCCAATTCGGAGGCCGAACTTGCCGCCGTTATCGGCCACGAAATTGGCCACGTCACTGCACGGCATTCTGCAGAACGTTATTCACAAGGCGTTTTGGCCAGCCTGGGGACAGGAATTTTAGGCGCATCGCTGAAAAACCAGGAACTTCAGAATCTGGCCGGTGTCGGTGCAAATCTTTATCTATCAGGCTATTCACGCAGCCAGGAACACGAAGCGGATGAACTTGGCTTAAGATACCTGCACAACAATGGCTACGATCTGGGCGCGATGGCTGACTTTCTATCCTCGCTGAACGCATACACCCAGTTTGAGAAACAAAAGGCCGGCGTTAAAGAAAACCAGATGATGCAGTATTTTGCCACGCATCCCCAAACCGCCGACCGTGTATCCACAGTATTGTCACAAGCCCAAGGATATTCACGAAATCAATCCGTTTCCGGCCGTGATACCTACCTATCAATGATTGACGGCCTGACATTCGGTGAGAGTGAAAAACAAGGCTTTATACGCGGACGGAATTTTTACCACAAGCCCCTGAATTTTACATTTAGCGTCCCCAAAGGTTTTACCATGCAAAACCAGCCTACGCGTGTTGTGGCATCATCCAAAACAGGTGGCATCATTGTATTTGATTCAAGCAATGTGAAACAAAACATTGATCCTGCGACATACGTGTCTTCCGTCTGGATGAAGGGTGAAAAACTACAATCAGTCGAAACCATTAATATCAACGGCAAGAAAGCGGCGACAACATCTTTCACCGGCACAATCAACGGACAACGATCACAAATCCGTCTCGTGGCAATTAAATGGGATAACAACCGTTTCTACCGCTACATCCTAGGTATTCCAACAAATGCCAGCGCGGACCTGATTGACGAGTTCAAACGCACAACATATAGCCTACGCCCATTAACCTTGGACGAAATGAATACAATCAAGCCATATCGTATTGATATTGTGACTGCACAAACAGGCGATTCGGTAAAATCACTTTCGAAACGCCAAGTGCTGGATGAATATTCAGAGGAGATATTCCGTATTTACAATGGTCTGTCACCTGCAGAAAACGTACGTTCTGGAAACAAATACAAAATCATTACCCAGTAGAAATAACGGCACAAAAAAAAGCCGAGCAGGAGGAGGACTGCTCGGCTTGGTTTTTTAGCTGTTTGGAGGGGATACAAACAGCTCATAAGAAACAAATATATGTATTATCCTTTGAGCTGTCAACACGTTTTTAAAAAAATGTAAAGTTATTCAAACATCGCGCTTATGTCTTCACTATGGCGACTTAGCGACGTTTTCAATTTGCCCATCGCACGCTGCTCAAGTTGACGAACACGCTCCTTACTTACACCTAATTCCTTACCCAAATCTTCAAGGGTAACAGTGTCGTAACCCAAATGACGGTCCTTAATAATTTTTTGCTCACGGTCGCTTAGCTCACCTAACGCCTCCTGAAGCCATTGCGAACGTGTTTGCGAGTCCTTCATACCCACAACGACATCTTCCGGATTCACGCGTTCATCAGGCAACAACGACTGCCAATCGTCATCGCCATCTTCACCAATTTTGGCATTCAGGGACTGGTCACCACCGGACAAGCGCATTTCCATGTCTTGAACATCTTTCATGGATACGTTTAGTTCATCCGCTATTTCCTGACGCCCGTCATCCGTTAAATTTTCTTCTCTTGTCTTCGCCTCAATCTGCGCACGAAGGCGACGCATGTTAAAGAATAATGATTTCTGTGCGGCCGTTGTTCCGGTACGTACAATGGACCAGTTACGTAATATGTAATCCTGCATTGCGGAGCGTATCCACCATGTCGCATATGTCGAGAAACGAATGTCACGCTCCGGCTCAAAACGACTCGCCGCCTGCATGAGGCCGACGTTCCCTTCCTGAATTAAATCACCGATAGGTAGACCATAATTCTTAAATTTCGAGGCTGCGGCCACCACAAGACGCGTGTATGACCTAACAAGTTCATGAAGGGCCTTTTCATCGTTTTCATCTCTCCATCGCCTTGCCAGATCAAGCTCATGATCCTTCTCAAGCAATGGTTCATTCATTGATTGTCGAATGTACTGTAAGTTTGCCTTTTGTGTTTCTGGATCGTCTATGTGTGCCATAATATCTCTCTTGTTAATCTTTTCAGTACCTATAAATAGATACGCAGAAAAGTTCCGCATGGATTAAATATATTTTGAATTCGTGGTAATTCAATGATGGTTACAAAAAACATATTAATGAATGGTTAATTCGACGTATTCAGATATGTTTTGTGGTCATTACGCACTCTTCATACCCGTTATACGCAGGCAATATCAAAACCCTTCGCCCACACATAAAAAAATACATAAAAAAACAGGCCCGGTTAGGCCTGCTTTTAAAAACGTATTGTTGAAGTGCCTATTAAGCGGCTTCTTTATGATTGTCGTTCTCGCCAACCTGATCGAATTCAGGGTCTTTCACAATGCCCATGATTTCTTCAAGCTGTTCAGTCGCCTTGATTTCAGAAATATCTTCAACCGCAGCAACTTCTCTTGCCAAACGCTCTAGTGCGGATTGGTAAATTTGACGCTCACTGTATGATTGCTCCGTATCATCGTTGCTACGCTTAAGGTCTCTAAGAACCTCAGCAATCGCAACAGGGTCACCGGAATTGATTTTCAGTTCGTATTCCTGGGCACGACGGCTCCACATTACGCGACGAACTTTTGCCTTACCCTTAAGTGTCTTGATTGCATCTTTGATACGATCTTCAGTACACAATTTTCTCAAGCCGGATGTTTTTGCCTTCATAACTGGTATTTTCAAACGCATGCGATCTTTTTCGAAACTGATTGCGTATAGTTTAACTTCCAGACCACTGATGTGCTGGACCTCTACGCCTTCAATTTGTCCAACGCCGTGCGCCGGATAAACGACATAATCACCTGCAGAAAATATGTTATCGTTATCAGCCATGTATCACCTTATTTTTTGTTGATTAATTTACATTCTCTATGGCTTGACATCGTTATAATGGGTAGTTAGATATACCGTGTAGGTGCAATCTACCTGCGGTTCTGGCTAGTTTTCAAACCCTTTGTTAATCGTCAAGCAATGGAT
>JAUICS010000206.1 GCA_030427765.1 Alphaproteobacteria bacterium | reverse complement strand
ATCGCGTTCAAAATTTATGCGTGACAGCGGGCTCGGCGCTGCAAAACGCGCGCCCTTCAAGTTTCCTTCGGTTGCCAGGGCAGGATCATCCCATAAACCGGTTCCGATACGAAGAACATCTTCCGGACCAAGATTGTAAAAACTCAGCAGATTTGCAATTGCCTGCGCCTGCTCCCCACCCACCGGAAGGAATACGGCTTCGAACGGAATGTCACCTGCGGTTTCCTGTAACTCCAGCTTCTCAATTTCGGCTTGTAATTGCCGGTTATCCGGTTCTTGTTTTAAACGGGCTTTTAAGGGTCGCAGAAGCTGGTTCAGCTTTTCTACCCGCGCATCATGATCGGTAAATGCCCGTATAACCGGTGCGATATTCTCACTTGTCGGCGGGAACAGAACTGTTTTCACGGTTTGTATACCGTAACGCTGGGCCTCCTTATTATATGCCGATAACACCGCGCGGCCGTATTCCGTATCCGGCGCCAGAACACCAACACGGGAAATACCCAAACCGGCTGTATGCCTTACAACATGACTAACCTGCGAGAAAGGAAGGAAGCCCATTGTAAATACACTGTTGTCGGCAATACTCCAATCCGTCGAAAATGCAATCATGTTTACGCCCGCGCGCTGCACTTGTGATTTGATGGCACGTGCCGATGATGACAGAAACGGGCCCAGGATAAGCTGCGCACCTGATTGCAACGCAGACTGAGCCGCCACCTGCGCCCCCTGTGGTGTGCCCTTTGTATCACGGGGCAGAAGCTGGACATGCCCGCTACCGATTTTGAATAGCGCCAGTTCAGCGGCTTTTAACATTGCTTGTCCAATATGGTCGTATTCCCCGGTTAACGGCAATAAAATTGCAACTTTTACAGTCGGAGTTTGCTGTGGCTGCAATTGTTGCTGTGTCGCGGATGGCGCAGCCATCTGGTTATTTGGATTGTCATACTCGTTTTGTCCGGTATTTATATTGCCCTGATAAGGATTATAGTTTGAAACCGTTTGGTCGATACTGTGTGAATCATATTGCGGATATTGTTGCTGATTAGGCTGCTGAGGCTGCCGATACTTTGAATTGGCTTGATCATTCCAGCCTTGATGGGCGCCAGACGGCATCTGGCGCTGCCCGTAGCGGTTAATTGCATCCGCCCCGGGATATTGTTGATATTGGCCCGTTTGATATGTTTCTTGCCGCGGCTGTGCTGACCCATGATCCAGAAGTGAACTCGGTTTCTGTTCGGCAACACGGTCATCACGGTTCCAGTTCAAGAGATTACGTGTCGTAGATGAGCATGACGACAATGTAAAGATGACCAGTAATAAAACGCAAATATAAGAAAACTTGAACAAACGCACTTTTTCACTCATTTTGTTATCTGAAATGGATTTACACGATAACCAAAGCTACTGATATTGTCGATGGGTATTCCTTCCGAAAATAACATCTTGTCGGTCAATGCGAGCCGCATCGATTCCGGCCTATATCTTGTATCAACGCCAATTGGAAATTTGCGTGACATAACTCTGCGCGCCCTTGATATCCTGCAGTCCGCAGATGTTATTTATTGTGAGGATACACGCGTTACCGGTAAGCTTTTAAACGCCTATAATATTAAAAAGCCGCTGAAGGTCTATAATGACCATTCCGGTGAGCACGAACGTAAAACCATTATCAAAGACATCAATGCCGGACATGCGGTTGCCTTAACCAGTGATGCCGGCACGCCCTTAATCTCCGACCCGGGATTTAAATTGGTAAAAGACTGTTTGGCCCAAAACATAAAGATTATTCCGTGTCCCGGTGCAAACGCCATTTTACCGGCTATTCAATTATCAGGATTTGCATCGCATGGATTTTCGTTTCTAGGGTTCTTACCGCGCGGAGAACAATCAAAAAAACAAGAATTAGAGGTCTATGCCAAGCAGAATTTTGCATTGGTTTTGTATGAGAATAACAACCGTGTTGCCGGCACACTCGAAACCATCCGGGCATCATTAGGTAATCGTCACGTGGCGGTGGTACGTGAGATAACAAAGCTGTTTGAAACGGCGCATATCGGGACGGCATCCGAATTACTGACATATTTTGAGGAGCATGGGCCGCCAAAAGGTGAAATTGTTATAGTGATTGCCCCTGCCGAGAATGATATATGGACGGAGGACGCCGTAAAAGAATCATTACGCAAAGAAATGACAACGCATTCGGTGAAAGAATCGGTGGCAAATGTATATGTCGAAACGGGCTGGAAAAAAAAGGATGTCTATAATTTGGCCCTGACATTGAAAGACGATGTCTAAAACCGGCACAAAAATACGTGATTACAAAGCGGGGATTTTTGCCGAAACGCTTGCCGCATGGTTTTTACGGCTCAAGGGTTATTCAATTCTCGAAAGTCGTTTTCGAACACCGGTCGGGGAAATTGATATTATCGCCCGTAAAGACAATTGCTTGATTTTTGTTGAGGTTAAATTCCGCCAAACATTATCCACCGCCAAGGAATCCATTCATAATCGCAATCAATCCCGCGTAACGCGGGCCGCAGAATATTACATTATGAGGCATGTGAATAAACTGGCGAATAAACGGGGACATAATGCACCGGATGGGTCAGCGGGGGATGTAAACATGAGATTTGATGCTATTGTTATAGATAGATTTTTTCGTATGGAGCATATTCAAAATGCATGGTAACAACACCAACATTATCAAAATATTTGTCATTTCTGCCATTCTTCTATCATCCTTGGCGATTCAGGCATGTACACCCGTGGGTATTATGACTGGGGCCGGGGCCGCCGTCGGCGTATCCGCTGCACGCGAAGGCGGAATTAGCGGTACATTAACCGATCTAAGAATTGAGGCGGATATTAGTGATAAATGGTTCAAATATGATCTGGATACGTTTTCGAAACTGAATATAACCGTTCTGGGCGGCCGCGTCATGTTAACCGGTATTGTTCAGGAACAGAATCACAGGGTCGAGGCCGTTCGTCTGGCGTGGCAGGCCGAGGGCGTGAAAGAGGTTATCAATGAAATCAATATCAATGAGGCCGGTACGGCCGGTAATTACCTAAACGACAAATGGATTGCAACGCGCCTAAGGACCGCCCTGACCCTTGATGGTGATGTGCAGTCGATAAACTACGCAATCGAGGTTGTTCGCGGCGTTGTTTATGTGCTGGGTACCGCCTACACACAAAATGAACTTAATCAGGTCATTGCCACTGCGCGCACCATTCCAAATGTTCGTCAGGTCGTATCCTACATAAAACTTGCCGATGGGAATGTGCAGCAGAAAACATCCGACGGCACCGGCGTAGAACCCGCCCCAAAGATAAATGAGGACTATTGATCAAACACGGTATGAAAGATGACGACTTAAAATCAGTTTTGAGTCAGGACGATAACGATATCGACCCGGCAATGGCCGCCATCTCGATCGCCGGTGAAAAGAACAATATTGCGTCACTCGACCGGTTTTATAATCATGTCCGGTCTTTACATGATCTTGTAAAATTACGGCATAAAGAATATCTAAAGGCCGGCGCAGACGATAATGCCATGACATGTCTTGCATCCCTTAAAAATATTTTATACATCCAGTACGGCTATGACGGGGATACAAAAACCTATGACAATCTTGATAATGCCGATATCACCCGCGTTATAGACCGCCGCAAAGGTCTTCCGATCGCAATAAGCATTTTATACATAAGCTGCGGACAGGCGTGCGGGTGGAATATACTCGGCCTGAATTTCCCCGATCATTTTGTTGTCCGGCTGGATTATGACGGTGAGATCGTCATTTTTGACCCCTTTCA
>JAUICS010000205.1 GCA_030427765.1 Alphaproteobacteria bacterium | reverse complement strand
AACCCTGAAGCGGCAATTGCTGTCGCATCTGTCTTTGTTGTTGGTGCGTTTGGTTTTGCCATTGTGTCAAACTTAACGGACTATGCCATGGATCGTAAGTTCATGCCGCAAGTGATGAAAAATCAGTACCGTCATTTGGAAAGATGATTTAAATCTAAAATGCGGTTTTATATAAAACGCCTTTCTTAGGCGTTTTTTTTATACCAAAATTACGCCTCGAGCGTTTGAATGTCGTTCAGATGTTCGGAAATCATATGATTCATTCTTGACGTTTGCTCGTACTGGGTTCCGATCAGGAATGTTACTATGGCCATACCGGTAAACGTACCAACCATCAGGCTTTGTAAATCCGGTAAATATTCTGTGACCGTACTTAGGAATTGCAGGTTGGTATGAGGTTCCGCAAGTATGGCCCCCATCATCGCAATGGATATTATACACGCTGTAACGCCTGCGGTGTTGACTAGGGATACGCCCTCGATATTCGGTAAGTCGTTGAATTGCTGCGAAATACGGTTGTGACGTTCCCGGAAACGTTCCCAAAACGCATTGTTTGACCGGTCATATTGGCCGTCTATCTTCAAAATCGGTTTGTCCATGAAGTGACGGTTTTCGGATAAAAGCGCATATGACTTTTCCAGAAGCTGCGGAATAATTTTATGTCGCGGTAAATTCTTCACGGCGCTTAAATGCCATGTCTTTTCAATGGATGACAAAAGGGATAAGGCCAAAAACGTTCCTGCCACGATAAAACCCGTATCTGTCAGGAAAGCAACATCATCGTACCAAGGTACGTTGTCCCAAGGCATCCGTAAGAAGTTGTTTTCACAAACCGGTCTGTAATAATCGGGGTTCGTGTAATCGGCACTGGTTGATGTTGTACAAATCGGTGGAAAGTTTTTGTCTACGAATGTTTTTAATTCTTTTGCGTATATTGCGGCGGTCCCGAAAATGAGACTCAGTGACAATAATGATGCAGGACTGGTTATCATCTTGCGCGGTAGGGAGCGACGCTTCGGTTTTCTGGTGGTTATGTTTTTTATAACGGTTTCCGGTGACGCAAGCATATCTATATCTCGAATTGGGGTAATGTCCCGTCGTCGGTTGCGACAATGTTTTGATGATCTTCCATCAATGCATGGATACGGTCACGATGTGCGATTGCATCGCGTGATACCTCATTATCGCCAGCATGGGACATGGTAAAAACGGCACTTAGCGCGGTTAGGTATGCGGCGGTGCCGGAGAGTATAGCATTCGGGTTGGCATATTCCGCCGTTGTTTCTGATATCTGGGTTAAAATATTCCAATTTACAAGCGGTTCAACATAGGGAATGGCCGCGATTGCTGAAAATGTGATGCCAAGTAGAATAAAACCTGTGTTCATAATCAAGTCATTTGGGCCACGTAAAAGGTATCCTTTTCCGCGTTCAAATGCCAGGTGGGAGTCATATATTTCGGCTAAATCACGCTCACGCTGTTTGATTTCGTCAAGCCGTTTTATATTCGTGCTATCCGTTATAGTTTTCCAATGATCGATCAGGGCTTTTTCTACGCTTATTGTCTTGTCGGATATGGCAAGTAATTCGTTGATGCTTTCTCTACGTTCCTGTGTTCGGATTTTTGCAATTGAACGAGCGCTGTTTAACGATGAGAGAACAGACCATGCAAATAATGCACTGGCGGCAATAAATGCGTATTCGGACATTAACGTAACGTCCTGGTAGAAAGGTATCTCCGGTGTGTTGTCCGGCAAACCGCGTAATTCACGCCACCACGTGCTAATGCCCTGATCGCAAACGGGCAGGCCAAGTTTATCGCGGTCTATATACTCCGAGAGGCTTCTAGGGTTAAAGCAACTGGCGTCATCGAAATGTTGTTTAATCATCGGTGCAATCCAGCTGGCCGTGCCGATTAATGACCCGGCAACCGATGTGTATAAACCGTTAAGGTAAAACGGCACCTTTGGCACACCTTTTTCGGATGCTTTTGAATGAATGTCCGTTGCGGTTGGCAAGCGGTCTAAATTTCCCTGTGTGACGTCTTGCAATGTTTGCGTTGTCACTGTCGTACCCATTTATTCGTTATATTTATATTTTGTATAAGACATATATTACATATTTTTCTATGTTTGTAAAAAGGTTTTGCGAGAATTCCCTTTTACGGTGATTTTTGAGTGTTTGTGGCATGGGGGCTTGCGTTTTTGCTTGTGGCAGATTATATGGTTAGTGGAAGGCTGGCACGGGCGGCGCCTTCACGAACTCGGTCAGGTCCGAGAGGAAGCAGCCGTAGTGAATTCGTGTCGGGTCGTGTCCAGTCTTCCACTTCTATTTTTCATTTTTCTCCCTCTCTATATTGTGATTTTATTGCTTATTTATGCGGTTTTTGTATAATAAAAATTCATAAAAAATTGAATAGCAGGAGCGGGAGGCATATGTATTCTGTATACGATTTTCGGGTTTGGGGGTTGGTTTCGGAACGTCATAATCCAAATGATTCAACGCGTATTCTTCAGGCGTTTGAGGGTAAGTTTCCACACGACGATGTGACGATTGATAGTGACGGTAGTCTTATTGTAAAGGGGCTTAATCCATCTGATATGCATAACAGCCCATATAATCTTCAAAACCGTGTTCAGGCCGTTGTTGATGCGCTGGTTGATGCCGGTATGACTGATATGCCAGAAGATAAAGTTCTCCTAGATTATAATCACGATATGAACCGGCAAACGCGTCATGTAATTAACGCTTCTTAAGTTATGCAAATTCGTTCTTGCGTAATTGTGTTGTGATGTATACTCTCTCCAAAGTTTAATATTGAAAATAAACGAGGGGCTTATGAGTGACCTAAATTATGTCAGCCATTTTGGCGTACATATTCCATTAGATCTTGATCAAGAAGGCATAACACGTCTTTACAACAAACTGTCATCCAAGTTTTCTGGCTCAGATGTTCGGCATGACGAAAAATCTGGACAAATGCGTGTGCAGTTGGAGAGAGCTGTACTTGGCTTGACAGTTAAAAAGGGCGTTGAAGAGGTTTTTGATGACCTTGGCAGAGATGAAACCCCAATTGTCTATTTGCCTCAGCTGACATAGTGGCTGTGTTAGTACAATAAGTAGCAGCACTAAATTTGCCCTGAATACTGTCATTATTGAGCTGCGTACACGCCATTTTTATACAATAATAATTTTTCATAAAAATGGCCTGTGCCTATCAAATCGTTGCGCGTAAAAGCGCATTATCTCTTCATGGTAGAAAAATAGAAATTAAATGGAGAGGTCTTATGTACTATAGTGCTGCTGTTACAGGCATTAAGGTCGATAGAGTTTTGCGTGACGAATATCCACTACAGTCGTTAATATGCAGCTTTTGTGTATTGTTACGCAATGGTTTTTAGCATAACTTATGCAGTTTTTTAATTTATCTTATATAAACAGTTTCTTTTTATGAAAAAAACTATTGCATAAAAAGAAAAAGTGCACTAATCTCCTCTCGATAGAAAAATTAAAACCCAAATGGAGGAACAAAATGAGTGGTATTAATGATTTTATAGTTCATGGAGTTGTTAGTGATGATTATGGAACATTTGATGCGTCAGATGTTGTCATAGAAAAATTTAAAGCTGAATTTCCATCACCAGCGATGGTAAAGGTAAATGATGAGGGGAATGTTGTGGTGACGCAACTAGTTGGCACGGACCCTAAAAATTCCGAGTTGAATGTTCAAGCAAGTATTGTCGAGGCTCTTGATGGTGTTATACAGTCAGGATACGGCGGTTTAAGTCCACTTGCTGATGCTGTCGAATATGGGCGCGGCGTAA
>JAUICS010000204.1 GCA_030427765.1 Alphaproteobacteria bacterium | reverse complement strand
AATGGGCATTTTCGCCAAATGGCTAACTATTCTGATTTTAATTATTGCGGCGCTGCTTCTCATCTACGGTTATTTTGTCGGGCATTATGCCTTCACGGACATGTTTATGGCTGTCGTGGGGCTGTCAGTTGCTGCCATCCCGGAAGGGCTGCCTGCGGTTCTAACCATTACGCTGGCGATTGGCGTGCAGGCCATGGCCGGAAGGAATGCGATTGTCCGGCGTTTACCCGCCATTGAAACGCTGGGATCTGTATCGGTCATCTGTACCGATAAAACGGGCACGCTCACACGCAATGAGATGATGGTTGCCTCGGTCTTAGATGACCGGCAATGTTTTACCATCGATGGGGACGGGTATGCGCCGGAAGGACCAGTCAAGCTGGATGACACACATATTTCTCCGTCCGAACATGCCATACTGGAAGAACTGGCCCGCGCAGCCGTCCTTTGCAACGATGCGGCTTTGCATCAGCGTGACGGTATGTGGGGGGTGGAAGGCGACCCGATGGAAGGAGCGTTGCTGGCCTTTGCCGGGAAAATCGATATAGATGCCCGGGAAGAACAGGCAACATGGACACGCACGGATGCCATTCCTTTTGATGCCAAGCATCGTTTTATGGCAACATTAAATCATAATCATAAGCACCATGCTTTTATCTATGTTAAAGGTGCGCCGGAGCAAGTTCTGACAATGTGTTGTAATCAGCTCGACGGAGATGGTAATTCGCAAGCCCTTGATTACGCGCATTGGAAAACGCGTGCAGATGCCATTGCCGGGCTTGGGCAGCGTGTCCTGGCGTTTGCGGTGAAAGCGGTCAAGCCTGATCATACCGTTCTGGAATATGAAGATGTCGAAGGGTCATTGACCTTTCTTGGCATGGTGGGTTTGATTGACCCGCCGCGTGCAGAGGCCATAGCTGCGGTAAAAGAGTGCCACGGCGCTGGCATACGCGTTAAAATGATTACCGGCGATCATGCACAAACGGCTATGGCTATCGGCAAGCAAATTGGTCTGCAAAACACTGATAAAGTTTTGACCGGGGCCAATTTGGATGAGCTGGACGATGCGGCTTTGCAAGAAGCTGTATTGAACTGCGATATTTTTGCCCGTACCAGCCCGGTACATAAGCTAAGGTTGGTAAAAGCGCTTCAATCGCATGGCATGAGCGTTGCCATGACCGGTGACGGCGTGAACGATGCGCCCGCTCTGAAACGTGCCGATGCAGGTATTGCTATGGGATGCAAGGGCAGTGAAGCTGCCAAGGAAGCAGCGGATATCGTCTTGGCCGACGACAATTTTGCCTCCATAGCCGCGGCTGTCAGGGAAGGACGCACTGTCTACGATAACATTAAAAAGGTCATCAGCTGGACTTTGCCCACCAGCGCAGGCGAGGCCATGACAATCATTGTTGCGCTTTTACTCGGTATGACCTTGCCGATCACACCGGTTCAGATCTTGTGGATTAACCTGATTACGGCCTCAACACTCGGCATTGCTCTTGCCTTTGAGCCGACAGAAAGAAATACAATGCGCCGTCCACCTCGCAAGCGTGACGAACCGATTTTGTCAGGCGATCTGATCTGGCATATCGTTCTGGTTTCAATTCTGTTTTTGTGCGGTGTTTTTGGCATCTATTCTTATGCGATCGACAAAGGGTATTCCATCGAACTGGCCCGGACGCTGGCAGTCAATACACTGGTTGTCATGGAAATTTTCCATCTGTTTTTTATCCGCAACATCTACGGCACGTCTTTAACCTGGAAAGCGGTGCGCGGAACAAAGGTGATATGGCTCACCGTTATTGTGGTTGCAACAGGGCAATTCGCAATAACCTATGTTCCGTTTTTACAAACTGTTTTTGCAACTAAGTCCGTATCCTTATTTGACGGTCTGATTGTCGTGTGCTTAGGCATAGCGTTTTTTGTAATTATAGAAATTGAAAAACAAATCCGCCTTTCATTGCGCAAGGCCAAGTCTTGTTAAAGATTAACGGCACTATCAAGTATTTCTAGACCTTATTAATAACGTCTTGCCTCTCATTAGACCCACTTTGCAAAACGTAATCCAAGGCCGCCCAGCTAATCATACTGGCGTTGGCTCTTGTATCAAGGCAGCGAAATATATAAAGCTTACCATCATAAAAAAACGAAGCGATTTATGATTAATCACGGGTGCTTAATGTTTTCGCCACGTAATATCGAATTCACCTAAACCAGTTAGATATTCATCAAGGGTTATGAAACCCATACATGCATGCGCCCCAACGTCAGTAATATCACCATTTGCGAGTTTCTTGGCCATTAAAATGGCGGGCATTGAGGGGATATACAAACCGTCACCATGCCGTGCGACAAGATCAAATGTAATCTCTTTATCCTGTCCGTCTTCACCCGCCCCCTTCAGCGTCATATAAAACCCACTATCATCCCTTCCGAATGCATCAAACCAGTATGAAATGCGGAGTAAATAAGGAGCAAGCGGCTGCAGTGGTGGAAATAATTTGAACCGTGCTAAGCCGGAAAACATCCATAAACACAGATGTAGTATTTTCAGCTCCAACCCGGCCTGAAAACGAATGGTTTTGAGTGTGGGGTATCGCGTAGGAAACAGTTCCAGATCAGGCACATCACAATTCCCAAGCGGCCGTACGTTCAGCCCCCAAAATTTTCGCCAGCGCAGATCAAGCCAGCCATACACATCCGTCATCTTTCCATCAATCAATGTTTTAAACGGTTTTCCGGCATAACTTAATACCGCCGATGTTGTGGCCACCCCCCGATTGGTCAACTGAGCCGTGGCAATTCCATACTCAATACTTTTAAGGCACGCAAAATTGCCAATGTTTTCATCGACAATCGCGGATGTTAAGCACGGCACCGAACTAGCCCCAGCGCATATAAGAACATTTCTCTCCCTAGCCGCACCATCCAGCACGCTGATACCGGCAACAAAGTCCCGCGCATCGGCCAGATCAATATAATGACACCCGTTTTCAATGCAGGCTTCAGCAACATAATAACCCTGCCCCTGATACGGGCCGGATGTATGAATAACAATATCAGGTTTTATGCGGGATAGAGATTCCGAAAGCCCATGAGTGATATCTACCAATGCGGTTTCAGGTGGATGTTTTGCGTCCAACGTATTCGCGAGCGCCTTAGCCTTATCTTCATTCCGACCCGAAATGATCAGACGAACGTTATCTTCCCGCGCCAGCATTCCGGCGATAAACCGTCCAAAATTTCCATACCCGCCGATGATAAGAATGCGTTTTGTCATTTAAACTTAAATCGTCCTTTGTATTCATACACTTTGCCAAACAATGGATGTGTAATCGTTGCGGACATATCAAATGTGTTATCATCGACCGGAACTTCGTAGGCATCCCCCCTGCCTAACAAATAAGTGATTGGCAATGGAATGATCGCGCCGCCTATTTTTAACGCATAGCCCTTGTGCCGTAAAATTACCCTGCCGTCCTGCCAGAGGTAATGCATACGCCAGCAAAATCCCCATCCCATAATTTCCAATACCTCATTATCCTTTACCTGCCGCATGCGGGACCGGAAATGATATGGCCTACTACCATTAAACTGAAAGACACGACGAAAATAAAAATCTTTTGTTTGTCTATTACTGCGAAAATCAACCGTTACCGGAACGCCCTTTTCATTCTTGGCCGGAACATTCCCCATAAGCCAAAGAAACGGAGCGAAGATTTTTATATACCACGAACATGAGACATCCATTTTTCCCTCGACCGTCTCCATATCATCAGAATATGGCCGCAGCGCATAATGTTTCTTAATTACCGTCGGCAAGTATTCCCAATCA
>JAUICS010000203.1 GCA_030427765.1 Alphaproteobacteria bacterium | reverse complement strand
TCATGACAAACCGTTATGAACAGGCGATCACCAGCCTTGTTGCCGTTGACCAGAATGAGCAGGTTGTCGGTATCATTCGTCTACAGGACTGTATTCAGGCCGGAATTGTATAAACCACCGTTTTGTGATGGCAAAAGACAAAGACAAAACCGACGCGCAGAAAAAACAATCTGAACGCCTCAACCTTCTGGCCCAGCTTAAAAAATCAAAGGCTGAAAACAAGCCGTCGGACGGTATCTGGTATTCCCGTATTGTTAGAACAATCAAATATATTTTACCCCTTGCTGCACTCGGCCTCACGGCAATTATCATTGTTATTAGTGATGCACAGGAACAGGCAGAACGCATGCTTCCCGGAGATGAATTAAAATTCGATGAGGCAAAAATACAGAACGAACTTGTTGACGCACGTTTTGAAAGTTTCGATAACAAAAACCAGCCATTCATGATTAACGCTAGCCGTGCAACACAAAGCCCGGACAACCCCGATCTTGTAAAACTGGAAGAACCGGCGGCCAGTATTCAACTGGAAAATGGCGCAAATATATCTATTACGGCCGATAACGGGCTCTTTCATCAAACCGAGCAGGAATTAAAACTGGATGGCGGGGTTAAAATCGAGCAAAATGACGGATATATTTTCCAAACCGAGCATATGTTTATCAACCTGAAAAACAACCGCGCGGAAACGGAAAAGCCAGTGTATGCAGAGGGGCCGGAAGGCAAAATAATGGCCTCCGGTGTAATCGCAGACCGTGAAAACAATAAACTGATCTTTAAAGGTCCTGCCAAAATGGTTATTACAACACAAAACAAGAAAATATTGAGTCCGTAGAATGTTAAATCGCCTGTCTGTTATTACTTTGGTTTTGATCGTCATATCCTCAACGAACGTGCTGGCTGACAATGAATCTGCAATGGTTACGCCGGAATCAAAACCTGACATCGAAATAAGCAAATCAGAAATCAATGAAACGGCTTCGAAAGAACCGGAAACCAACGACGCAAACCCGATTGAAATTTCTGCCGATAATTCATTGGAATGGGATCGTGAGAATAAACAATATATTGCCGATGGTAATGCCATCGCGAAACAGGGCATTTCACAAATTTTTGCCAGTAAACTTGTTGCCGATTACCGCGAGGATGAAAACGGCAAGACGGAAATTTGGCAACTGACGGCCTTCGATGGGGTCACCATTAACCATCAGGACAGCGTGGCCACAGGGCAAAAAGCCATTTACTTACTGGATGAGGGAAAAGCCGTTTTGATTGGTGACAATCTGAAACTGGAAAGCCCCGAGCAATACGTTACTGCCAAGGAAAGTTTCACATACTGGATACAAAAAGGTCATTTAAACGCCAAAGGAAACGTCTTCATCCGACAAGAAAAAAATACGCTTGAGGCGGAACAGATTGACGTCTATTTCACCGAAAACGATGAAGGCAAACGTGTTCTGGAACACGCAGATGCCACAGGAAATGTTGTTATAATTACGCTGAAGGAAATGATCAGCGGTGATAAAGGGTCGTACATCGCAAAAACACAAATGGCCGAACTAAACGGCAATGTCCGTATTAAACGCGGTCAAAATATTTTGACCGGCACACGCGCCACGGTCGACCTAACGACGAATGTTAGTAAGCTTTACGGCGGCGGTTCTGATGGCCGCGTGAAGGGCGTATTCTATCCCGGCAGTGACGGTTTCCAGAACATCACAAAGCCAAAAGAAAAAACGAATTAGTCCCCTAAAGTTATCCCGTTGGTATTTTGTTAAACGTTACTCAGGGAGTGATCGACCGGACCATGTCCGCGTCCTATTTTCGTATCTTTCCCGCTTATCAACGCAACGGTTAAATACTCCTTCGCAAGTTTGCAGGCATCTTCCAGCGCATATCCCTTTGCCAGAAATACGGCCAATGCCGAGGACAACGTACATCCGGTCCCATGCGTGTTCTGTGTATCAATACGTTCATGCTCGAATGTATGCTCCTGCCCATTCGCAACCAGTACATCCCGGCAGGTATTCCCACCATCATGCCCACCTTTTAACAATACTGCCCGCGCCCCCTGTTTCAGACAGCCATAGGCAAGGATATTGTTTTCATTGCTTGTCATACCGGTAAATGCCATTGCCTCCGGAATATTCGGGGTAACAACCGTCGCAATCGGGAAAAACCGTTCTGCCATGACCGATGTCACAGCACCCTCGGTCAACCCGTCCCCGCTTTGTGCAACCAAAACCGGATCGAATACTATTAATGGCGGTTTGTAGTGATCCAAGACATCCGCAACCGCATGACAAATCTCAACATTGCCCAGCAATCCGATTTTAACCGCGTGCACATCAATATCGTCAAAAACAGCCTTAATCTGTTCTTTAACAAATGATGGGGGAAGTGTATGCGTACCGGAAACGCCCTGCGTATTTTGTGCGGTTAATGTCGTCACCGCCGCCATACCGTATGCGCCAAGCGCAGCAAAGGTTTTTAAATCGGCCTGAATTCCCGCACCGCCACTTGGGTCCGAACCGGCAATTGACAGAATATTAGGACGCATCTTCGACTGCCTTAAGCCATTTCACGACCTGCGCCTCGGGGTTTTCATTGCGCGAAATATCACCAATACAAGCAATCGCATCCGCCCCTTGTTTCAGCACATCCGGAACATCCTTTAGACGAATACCGCCAATGGCGACAAGAGGAATATCCTTCACAAGCATCTTCCATTCGGAAATACGTGCCAATCCCTGCGGTGCGATATCCATTTTCTTCGCAATTGGCGTGAAAATCGGGCCTATCGCCACATAATCTGGCTCATGGAACAAGGCATAATCAAGTTCTTTATGATTATGCGTGCTTATACCAAATGGAATTCCGGCATCCTTGATTTTCGAGACTTCTGCATCATCCAGATCTTCCTGCCCCAAATGGATGTAAAGTGCGCGGTATTTTATCGCAAGTTTCCAGTAATCATTGATGACAACCGTGGCATCATATTCGTGTTGAATAGAGATTGCCTCTTCAATCTGACGCTCAACTTCATTAATAGTACGTTCTTTTATGCGGAGCTGTATAAACTTAACACCGAGGGGTAAAAGCCGTCTTACCCAGCTGACATCATCGACAATTGGATAGAATTTATGCGGCAGAGGATTCATTGCGTTTGTCATCGTATTCTTTGTTGTGCCAGAAAGGTTGATCGATTAGCGGACTGGATGCGCGTCCATGATCATATGCAGACACAATACCAGATAAATAGGCCTCACGACCAGCATGGATTGCATTTGCAAACGCATGCGCCATATCGGATGGGTTTCCGGCCTCTGCCACCGCGGTATTCAGCAGAACAGCATCATAGCCCATTTCCATGACCTGCGCGGCATGTGACGGCCGCCCGATACCGGCATCGACAATCAATGTATGTTTCGGGAACCGGTCGCGAATGCGTTCCAAATCTTTCAAATACACCGGTCCCTGCCCCGACCCGATCGGTGCGGCAAGCGGCATCAGGATATTGCATCCGGCATCGGCTAGACGCTGGCACACAACGATATCCGGCGATGTATACGGAAAGACGTGAAAGCCGCGCTTAATAAGTTCCTTCGCAGATTCAATCAACAATACCGGATCAGGGAACAATGTATAATCATCGCCAATGGCCTCGAGCTTAATCCAGTTTGTTTCGAATATTTCACGCACCATTTCGGACACCGCAATAATTTCCTTCATCGAAAAACAGCCCGATGTATTCGGCAAAAAACGTACCCCTGTGTCCTTAAGCGTTTTTAAAAAGTTGCTCTGCTCCTTCCCTTCCAGACGGGTACGGCGGAGGGAAACCGTAA
>JAUICS010000202.1 GCA_030427765.1 Alphaproteobacteria bacterium | reverse complement strand
CCATGCACTCAAAATCGGCCTAACAAGCATTACCGGACGCGTTGCAAAATTGATTGCGCGTGCATTAATAGACGCGCCGGATATCTCGGCTCTATCCGGCGCGTATATTCGCCGTGAACATGATCAACAAAACGATGACATCGGCACAATTGTTGGAACAAAACCTGTCGGCCTTACCCCATCCACCGATTTAGAACATATATTTCGCAATGCAGATGTGATCATTGATTTTACATTGCCGGATGCCTTGAAAAATCATCTCGATATGGCTGTCAGAACGTCCACACCGCTTGTTATTGGTACAACTGGTCTGACGGGTGATCAGGAAGACATGATACAAAATGCGTCACTGGATATCCCTGTCGTTTACGCGCCGAATACAAGTCTTGGTGTAACGGTCCTGACGGCATTGGTGGAAAAAGCAGCATCCCTGCTGAATACAGAATGGGATATCGAAATTTCGGAAACACACCATAAAAAGAAAGTGGATGCCCCGTCCGGCACGGCGATTACACTTGGTGAAGCGGCAGCAAAAGGCCGTAACAAAAACCTTAATGACGTGGCCGATTATGCCCGTCACGGCAACACCGGCGAACGTAAAGAGGGGAACATCGGCTTCTCAGTATTACGCGGAGGCGATGTGCCGGGCGAACACACAGTGTCCTTTTTCGGCCCTGCAGAGCGCATTGAAATCACCCACCGCGCCCATGACCGTAAGTTATTTGCCAACGGCGCCATTCGTGCCGCCAAATGGGCATATGACCAAAAACCGGGTCTTTATTCCATGAAGGATGTATTGGGCTTAAAATAGCGTTTTAAGTATTGCAGACACATCCCAGTTTACACGACTTCCCCGTATATAAATTTACATAAAATTAACAGATTTCCTTCATAATAGGCGTAAATTTGCATTTTTATGCGCAGTTTCTCTATTCTTTTTTATAGAGAGCAAGACATTGGGAATAGTAAGTAATGAACGCGGTTGCAGAGGCAGCAAGTGAAGTCGGAGAAAGAGTAAGTCAGGTCGCCAGCATACCTGAAGACCTTGGCGAGTCATTGGCAGAAGGACTTATATCACCTGCAAGTGGCGACATTACCTTGCGCAAACCAGATAAGGCCATTTTATTTGGTATGAATGAATATCAAATTGGCTCGGCACTTGCACTCTTTGGCGTTGGATATGCATTGACCGATCCAATCGCAGGCGCATCCTCAACCCTCGCCGCCCCTCTCTTGCAATTAGGGCTATTTGATGTAACTGGTGCATCTCTCGTCGCTGGCGTAGCGGCAGGTGCGATAGTCGCCGCAAGCGCATATATGATAGGCGCAGATAAATTTTTAGGAACCGACTCAAAAAACGAAAAAAAGATAAACGCACATGTCGACGCCGCCGCAGATAACGCCGAAAAAATTCTGAATGGATTTGCCGGAGATCTGGATAATAACGCGGCAAGCTTACGATCGATTTTTGAAAAACGGACGGCTAATCTTGCCGACCATCGACGAGATTTCTTATCTGCATTTGCGGAAAGCAGCGGCGTATCGATCACTGATGAAACACGTATTCAGAAGGTGAAAGATGAAATCGGACAATCTATAAAAGATGTATCCGCCGCCTTAAAAGAAAAAATTGCAACGGCATATGGAGACGCGGCATCAGGAACAAACGATGAATTAAAAATTGAAGAAACGGAACAAATTGTTATGGCCGGCGCCGTCATGTTGGCAAAGGCACGTTTGGGATTAGAGGGCGCAGCAGAATTCAATGAGACCAATGCCGATAAAGTGGTCGAACAAGTCTTAAATGAACGAAAGAAAAAATATTTCCAAAATGATGATACCGCGCTTGAAACTGATGCGCTCATTGAAAGTCGGCAGCCATCATTGGCAACATAAATACACTATGAAAAATTTGACAATGGAAACACAAAAACGGTTTAATACAGAAAAATTCAGGTTTTAGGGTAAGATAGAGGGTACATTGGCAGTTATACAGATAGAAAAACCGACACCGTTAACCGACCCTGATCGCAGAAAAAAACTGCGCGGGCGCGGGCAGAATATTGCCTTGCTTCTTGGCGGACTAACATTTGCCGTTATTGGCGCACCATTGACTGTACCGGCGCTTTTAACAGCCGTTGGAATAAGTGCCGCAGTGGGTGCGGTTGGCGGATTTACGTTTCATACGCTCGAAAAAAATATCCGTAATCGCAATATTGCCAAGCAAGAAAAGAAAGACGGCAGTATTATTACGGATCAATACGCCGCGGCCAAATCCGATGTAAAAAGTGTTCTGGACGGATTTGCGAAGGAGGCTTCTAAAGTTGGTGCCCACCGTAACCTTGATAAAATAAAAGGAAAATTATTCGACACATTTGATGATGTTAGAATTAACAAACGTCGCCTTGGCTTCAAGTCAGACAAACTCGACAATCACCAAAAACATTTCCTGGCCGCCTTTACATCATCCTCTGGAACGCGAACAACGGGCGGAAGCTTTACATTTGCGGGCGGTAGCGTCGACAAAAATGACATCAATGATGATATGTTCACAAACCAACGCTATGCACGCAAAGCCGGGTTAAAAGCATATAAACTAAACGAACAAAACATCCAGACACTGCACAAATGCATTGACCGTGTAAGTACAGTTTTGAAACACCGTGATGATAAAGCATATGCCGCGGGTGATAAGTTAACCTACAACACGAAAAACACGACCGACCAGCAACGTGAAATCATGGCCGGTGCCCTCTATATTTTCACCAAGATACAAGAAGAAGAAGCTACTAAGGGAGCACCATTAACACAAAAAGAACTTTCTAAGGTTTTCCGGGATAGCGGAAAAGAATTAGAAGACATGAAACTGGATTACGATACAACAACGGGTGAATTTAAGGGAATAACCCCACCAACACCTTAGAAACCGAACGTTACGGAAACAAAACATTGACTTTCGGCATATGGTGTGGTATTTTCGCTTATTAATAGAATTTAAGGGTGGTTATTTTGGCGACGGCTAGTGCAACAGACTTTGATTTGTCTACAGTTCAATCGATAGACGACATTCCCGCAGATTACCTCAAAGCGCGACTAAAATATCTTGAAGATCGTGGCGAGCTTAACCTTCAGAGCGATCAACAAGGCGCTCAATTAGACAATCTTGTAAATAACTGGGACAAAATTCAGGAACAGAAACGCAAAAGTAAGCCTGGTTTTCTAACAAATCTATTTAAGTATGCATCGTTTGCTATCCCAATTGGGTTAATGGCCGGACTTGCCTTGCCAGGCATATTTGACAGTTTGTCAATGGAGACACCTGGTGTTGTATCTTCTTTGAGTAATTTTGTTCAAAGTCCAGGTTTAACCGGCTACCAATTGTACTATGAAGGCTTGATAGGGTCATTAATTGGTATGTTTGGCTCACAGATTGCAGTGGGTATCAAACAAAATAAACGTGTATCGCTTGAAAATATGCAACTTCAAATTTTGAATAAATTGAAAGTTGATTTGGACTATAATGAAAATCATAACGATGACCTAAAAAAACAGTATTTAATCTCACAAATCATGAAAACTGATCATGATGAAAAAGACAAAGAATTCTTAATTAAAGAAGCAAACGCCTACTATCAGAACAAATCACAAGCCTCTAATTTAATTGGAAAAATTGCCTCCGCGATAATAAGAGGTGCACTAATAGCAGGATTAATGTATTTCTTCCTTCCCGTACTTGGTGTAACAAGCGTCGCTTTGCCAATGACATTATCGGTTGTTTTAGGTCCCCTTATGGCACTTGCCAGTTTCCAGATGGCGTCTTCAAAAGATAATAGCTACAAGGCATTTTTTAAAGATTTGTTAGGCGATACTTTCA
>JAUICS010000201.1 GCA_030427765.1 Alphaproteobacteria bacterium | reverse complement strand
GATCGCCTCGATCGTCTGCGGCATCACCGCGTCATCCGCAGCCACCACCAGAACGACGATATCCGTCACCTGCGCACCACGGGCGCGCATGCTGGTGAATGCGGCGTGACCCGGCGTATCGATGATGTTTATGCGTGTGTCTCCCCACTGGATGGATGTTGGTTTGGCCAAAATGGTGATTCCGCGCTCCTTCTCAAGGTCACCGGAATCCATGAGCCGTTCGTCAACTTTTTGGTTATCACGAAACATGCCGCTTTGTTTCATAATGGAGTCAATTAATGTGGTCTTTCCATGGTCAACGTGTGCGATAATGGCAATGTTTCTAAGTTTTCTAGACATTTTCGATGTATTCCTTAATGCGCCTTTGGCGAGGTTCCTCTATTGTTTCAGATGAATGGATACAGGGTTCACGTAAAAAATGGAAGCTTTATTTCTTCGCATCTGCGGTAATTTTGAATTTATTTGACATATTTTGATGTTGTCATTTAAATATCGTTTAGCACCCCATTTTTCTTTCTTCATTTTTGACGTATCCTATAGCCGTTGCAGATTTTGAGGAGGATACGCAATGACAACCACGCTAACCGATTTCCATGACAATGAAGTTATAATTTTCGACACCGAATTCTGGGCGGATGAGGGGACGAACAAACGCCACTGGAACGGCCTTGATGACCAGCATCCGTTGTTGGTTCAGATAAGCGCGGTAAAGATTAAGGTCGAGAAGGGCCTGCCCGTCGTCGAGAGGTTTAATGTTTTTGTTAAGCCGAGGGATGAGCTGGGCCGTGATGTCAAATTGACCGAGTATTTTACAAAGCTTACCAATATCACGCAGGAACATCTTGATCGGGAAGGAAAATACCTGCCCGAAGCGTTAGATGAATTCAAGGCGTTTTGTGGAAACCGTCTTTTGTATTCCTTTGGCAATGATTTGCGATTTCCCGTATTAACATCGTGCTGGGTGGAGGGCATCGACTTTCCATTTCCGGCAATGCAGGGAAAAGATGTCCGGCAAATTTTACGTATCGCTGGAATGAGTGATGAAGAGATATATGCAAATTCAAGCGGCAGTCTTGCGCAGTTTTTTAACTTGAAGGTAGACGATGATTTTCACCTTCATGATGCGCGCTGTGACACGGATTCAATCCTGATTGCGCTCAGGCACCTTTTTGAAACGCGGGATGTGTCGGTGCAATGGCTTGCGCCGCATGGATCACACGGGCCGCAACCGTTTTATTGATAAATTGATTTTCTGGACATAATTACGGTTTTTGTAAAATCGCGACGCAGGATATGTCGAAATCAAATTTCTTGGCACGTTCGAGTGTTAATCCGGCGGCCGGATATTCATGCAGGGCTAAAATCTTAAATCCTGTGTCTTCATAAAGCTGTTTTAGTTCATCTGATGATCGCCACAGGGTGATATGGTCTGGGGCGGGGCTGTTGATCGGTATATTGATGAATGCACGTCCGCCCTGGGTGAGAAGACGGTTAATATGCTCCAGCCCCGTTTGCGGTTGCTCAACATGCTCTAACACTTCACTGCACACTATACTATCATAGTGTCCGGTTATGCTGCTGTCTTGTAAAAGATCTTGTTTGCGTGCCTCAATTTTGCGGTCGCTTCCCATTTTCTGCATGTACTGCATCGTCATGCTCAAGCTGGTATCGGAAATATCCCAAATATCACAGGATGCGCATCGTACGTCGTCTGCGGCGAAGACCAGATAGGCACCATGTCCGGCACCAATATCCAAATGACGATAATTGTCTGTATTTCCTGGTAGGTATTCTGTCAAATAGGTGTGAAGGCAGCGCGAATGGTTCGGCCAGAAAAATTTGCTCATCATCAATATGCCCCTTGTGTAGCGCTGCATATATTCGGGGTTGTTGTAAACTTCGTCGTAAGCATCCTGAAACGATGTCAGGCGGTATTGTTTATGCCGCTGGAAATATAACTGTTCTTCCTTAAAGCGTTCACACATCCATTTGTAGTCGTTTAGATAGATTGTAAGGTCATCACCAATGATCTTACGGCTGTGTACGGCGGCACGTTCTAGTGTTTCTGTAACTTCATTTTCCAGTAACAAAACACCTTTTTCTAAAAAAGATTGATGCTCCGGCCAAATGGCAAGCAAAGATTGAATCGTGTTTTGAAATAGCGGATAATCATCTAATGACATTGTCATTCCTTCAGCCTTTATTCAGCCGTCTGCACAAAATTGATCTGCGCCCGTATGTCACGGCGCATGATCTGATGGCCATTACTGTTGTTTGCATGGTGTTCGGGCATTTTTTTATGTTCTTTGTTCCGTTTGAAACCGGGTGGCTTCGTGTTGCGGACCGAATTACGGTTCCTGTGTTTTTGGTGTTGATTGGTTATAATGCCGGGCGCGGTGTTGGGTATCTTATTCCTATTGGTGCGGTTCTTATCGCACTTAGTAACTATTTTCTTCTTAATCTGCTGTTTGTAAATATCCTTGGGACTATTATTTTGGTGCGTTACACAATTGTACCGTTTACACGGTGGGCAATTCAATCGAAAGAACGTCTTATAGCGACCTATTTTATACTGACGGCATTTTCAATTTTTATGAATGTCGTAGTGGAGTATGGTTCGCTATCTTATATCCTGGCAATGGCAGGATGGATGAATAAAAATCGTGAAGAGGTGTCGCCTGAAGTTGCGAAGGTTGGCGATTACTTTGGCTGGGCACTTGTCGCGTACCTGTTTTTTACCTTTACATCCTATGACTTTACAGTGCCACAAATGATTGTTATTGGTGTTGGCAGTGCATTTGTATTCTGGCTGTTGTACAATTTTAAAACGTTATTGTTGAACTCGATTAAACGTAAACCCCGCGATGTCATCAGTCATTTTTGTCATTTTTTGGGCCGCAAGAGCCTTGAGGTTTACGTGGTTCATGTCATTATTATGCATGCGGCCTTATTTATCCTTTTGAAAAACATATGACAGATTCCCTCATAACACTTTTTTCCGATATTCTTGATATTGATGCGTCTAAAATCACGGATGAGACATCGCCGCTCAACACTCCGCAATGGGATAGTTTAACATCAATGTTGCTGGTTGCCGCGCTTGAGGAAACCTATAATGTCCATTTGTCGACCAGCGAAATTGAGCAGCTTATCAACGTGCGTGAGGTTCGGAATACATTGTCCGATAAGGGCGTGGACGTTTAAATGGGTTTTGTTGAAACGCAAAAAAAATGGACATCGTATCTTTCATCGGTGCAGGACGGGGATATAGATATTCGTATCGGTCTCGCGGCCAGTATGACCATTGAACCGCTTTTGCCCTATCTTGGGGTGGCGTTGATTGAGGGCAACAAATCCCCGAAAATTGATGCTGCGCCGTATAACCATATTCGTCAGGTTTGCCAAAATCCATATGCATATTTTGCGGAAAATACGGATGTTCTCTGTTTAATATTGCGGCTTGAAGACATGTTTGATGTGTCTTCGACATCGCTATTGAAAGATGTAAAAGAACTTACAGATGATATTCTGAAACTTGCGGAGGGGTTTGCCGGAAATCTATTTGTATCACTTCCACCGGTGCCGTATTTGCCGCAGCATAATGTGAATGTTTTTGAGATGCCGCGCGATAAAATGTTTCACGATGTACGTCTTATACTTCTGGATAAATTGTCCAGAGCAAGGAATAGAGTTCTGTTCGATCTGGACGATTTAATGTCCCGTGAAGGGTATAAAGACGTACATGATAACCGAAAGGCATATATGTACAGGCAGCCATGGACGGAAACATTTTACGCGCGTCTATCATCCCATCTGTCACGTATGGTTTTTGCACAAAATGTTGCGCCCAAAAAATGCATTGTTGTCGATGCGGATCACACGTTATG
>JAUICS010000200.1 GCA_030427765.1 Alphaproteobacteria bacterium | reverse complement strand
CCAACAAGATGATCAACTGTCCAGTAATAGGGCATCAACAGGACATATGCAACGAGACTAATTACAACGAGTTTGAAAAGACTTTTGGCAAATTCGACAAGCGAATTCATGCCAAATAGTTTTTTAAAGCCGCTGATGGGGTTGAGTTTTGATAATGTTGGCTTTATAGCCTCTCTGGCCCAAAGCGGACCGTTCTGGGCAAGGCTGCTTGCAACGCCAATGAACATAAACATCATAAAGGGAAAGGCAAGCAGTTTTACAGCATCCCAGAATGCCTGATACATAACCTGTCCCGGGCCGGAGGGTGCTCTGGGCAATTCATGTGCAATTTCAAAGAAGACTTTAATATTATCGGATAGCTGGGTCATGAAATACCCGCCATACGCACCAACGAATATGGTACCGGCAAGCAACATGAACCAGCTATTGAGTTCCTTGCTGGTGGGGACCTGGCCTTTATTACGTGCCTTTTGCTTTTTTTTGGCGGTCGGCTCTTCGGTTTTTTCTTCGTCACTCATTGATCAATACCCATATCACCATTGTACCATAGATCAGGGCAGGAACAGGAATGACATACCGGCCTCAAAACGGTCCAGAAAGTATAAAAATATTGATGAGCTCACAAACATCAATGTAAAAAGACCTATTGTGATTTGCGCAGGCATAAACACAATCATAATCTGGATACCCGGAATAAGTCTTGCAAACAGGGCTTTTATGAGATGCATCATCAATCCAACCACAACGATCGGAGCCGCCAACGTGAACCCGAGATTAAAACATGCTGCAACCATCCTGGCAAAAGTTTCTGTAAGGCTTTCTATGTCTGGTGCTGTCCCGAATGGAAATACCTCATAACTGCTGATGAGGCCTCGTAACATCATGTGATGTAATCCAGTTGCGAAGAACAATGCCATGGCCGTAATCATCAGAAATGCCCCAACAAGGCTTCCCTGTGTGGCAAGAATAGGGTTGAAAAGGTCGGAGTTACGAATTCCACCCATTGTACTATATATAGCGCCTGCAACGTCGAGCGCGGAGAAAAGGACACGCGCAATACCGCCGATAAAAAATCCAATCAGAAATTCAACAAGAATGATAATTAAGAGATTGTCGAGTGACGGTAGCTGGTTTGGGATATATTGATCGGTCATCGGCATGATCAGCAGCGAGAATGACATCGCCAAGTAAAGACGGTGTTGCGGCTGAACGAATGCGTCACCAATACTTGGCATAATCATAAAGGCAGTGCCAATACGCACGAATGTTAGAAGCAGGGCGATAACCCCGGCATTTAAAAACGTATCTAACTGCTCATAGGTCATGTGATTTGGCTTTTATTGCTCTGGCTTCACCCAAGTGAAATAATTCTGTCAAACAGGCTTTCGGTAAACCCGATTAATATATTCAGCATATACGGCATCAGGAAGAATAGGCTTAAGAACACGGACAGGATTTTTGGCACAAAAACCAACGTCATTTCGTTGATTTGTGTCAATGCCTGAAAAAGGGCAATCGACACACCAATCGCCAATCCGATCAGGAGGATGGGTGCGCCAACTTGAAGGGCAACCAGAATGGCTTGTCTTGCGATGTCGATAATTTCTGCCTGATCCATACGAATATTTTACGCCATGCGGCAATATTTGTATATGACATGTGAAATGTTTGGGGGATTTATACGCCGTAAAATCAAAGCGGTTATATCGGCATGCTGATGATTTCCTGATACGCCTTTACCACACGGTCACGAAGGGCCATAACGGTTTGTAGTGTCATTTCGGCCTTGTTTACGGCCTGTACAACATCCACAATGTTTGCCTCACCGGTTACGGCCTGCGCACTTTTTTGCTCACCTTCACGGATCGTGTCGATGGCTTTTCTTGTTTGCGTCTTCATCACATCGGCAAAACTGTCCTCGCCGGACTTGTCGCCATTGCTAATACCCTTCGCAAAGTTTGAATTCTGCTGGTAAATATTCGCGGCTACCGATGGATTAACTACATTATCGACCATATCAAAAACCTAACAATTATCCTTTATTATATATCATTCCCTAGGTGCGCAACAAGTCGATCGTACGTGTGTACATTTCACGCATCTGTGAAATCATTCCCAAATTGGCTTCGTATGTACGCCGCGCCTCTTTCATATCCTGTAATTCGATCAGGGCCTGTACATTTGTTGTGCGGACATATCCGTTTTCATTTGCCGCCGGATGTGAAGGATCGAATTTTTGCCCGAAATCACTGTCGTCTGTTTCAATACCGGCAACTTTGACCACTTCATGTCCGAAGTCACGGTTGTATTCATTTTCAAACAATATGACCTTACGCCGGTATGGGTCTTCTTCCGGTGATGCGGGAAGCGAGCTTGCGTTTGCAATGTTCTGGGCGATAACGTTGATACGCTCGCCTTGAACGCGCATACCTTGTACCGATTTTGTCATTGCGGATAACATGTCCATCATTGTTTTTCTCCCGTTCTACGTTCCTTCATTACCTTATGAAATTTTCTGCATCGACATTTTGAGCATTTCTTTTTGCTTTCTGTACAAACTGGCCATCAGGTCGTAATCCATTTTCGTACGTCCGGCCTTAACCATCTGTTCTTCGAGAACAACGGCGTTTCCGGATAATGTTACATCATATGTCTGGCGCTGCTCCTTCTGGTCGGCGATGCGCAGGCCATCCTGGTTCGGAATATGTCCCTTTGTTGTGCTGGCCAGATCAATTTGGTTGCGCGGTGCCTCGATTATCTTACGAAGGCCGCGTCCAAAATCGACTTCACCCAAATCACGTGGCTGATAATTTGGCGTGTTCGCATTGGCAATGTTTTGTGCGATAACATCCTGACGTTGCGACAGATACCCCATCTTGGCGTGCATTGCTTTAAAAAGTGCGAGTTCCATAACAAAATAACCTGTTTTTATTTCCGTTACACGTTGTCTACGGTTATTCTTATGCATGATTGATGCCAATAATCTTGTGCCTTAGATAATGACTGATAAAAAGAAACCTGGATATGATACGGATACGACTGATCCGCTTATCCCGTTGAACGTAAAGAAAAAAACGGGCACGGCAACGGCGGTTGCGATCAAAGACGGGTCGGATAAAGGCGAATTGCCGAAAGTGATTGCGGCCGGACGGGAAAAACTTGCCGAGCAAATTTTGGAAATTGCCTTTGAGCAAGGGATTAAGGTACGTGAGGACGCTGCGCTTGCCGAAATGCTGGCCGCAATCGAAATTGATAGCCCCATCCCGTCCGAGGCGTTTCTAGCCATTGCCGAAATTTTATCCTATGTCTACCGCGCCAATGGTGAACCCAATCCGTTTGACGCGGTTTTAAAAGAAACCTTGGCAAATGAGGATGAAGACACTAGCATGTCAGAAGATAAGGACCCTAAAGAGTAATCAACGAGAAGAGAACCATATGTCTGAACACACATCAGAAGAATTACGCGCACAAGTCGGCGAGTTAAATACATATATTTTGGATAACAAAGCAAAAGTCGATAGCGGCGAAGTTGTAAAAATTGATGGTCTGGATACACGTGTGACGGAACTGTGTGAACGTATTCAATCCCTTCCGGATGATGAACACGCATCCTTTCACCATGATTTGGAAGGCATGATAAGTAACCTTGATTCCCTGATGACGTCACTTAATAAGATGCAGGCGGACATCCAGATACAGATGGAACAGGCGAAAGACGGCGTTACGCCATCGATTCAGATTGATGCCAGCGAGATTGATGAAGAGTAATCTCGAGAACTCCTTTTTTGAAAGGTAATACCCATAAATGGAATGGGATCAGATTATAAAATTAGTGGTGGCATTGGTCTTTGTTGTGTCCCTTATGGGAATACTTGCCATGTCGATGCAGTATTT
>JAUICS010000199.1 GCA_030427765.1 Alphaproteobacteria bacterium | reverse complement strand
TGCCGTTCTATATTCCAAACTCCGGGCAAATTCTCAACCACATCGTTACCAATGTCTGGATCATACATTAAACGCCCTATGTTCAGGGCCAACAATGCCTCAACCGGATAACGAAGCGGATCCGCATCATTGCGGCGAGTGCCGTTTTTTGACGCCATCATATGTTCATAAATGTCTTCACGGGAAATATGATCAATGCCGGAATCCTTCAGGAGGTTTTCAAGCATTTCTGCCCCTTCTGGTGTCCTCATTAAAAATACCTCAATAAAAATTGCGGCAGATTCATCACCCGCCGCGCCCGCGACTTGCGCCACCGGATGATCTTTCCACTCATCGCCACCGGACAGTCCCGCATGGTAACGGTGATTGACATGTCCGCAATATTCATGAACAAATGCCAGCAACGTTTTAATAACGTTCTGTTCATCAATTTTTATCGCCATCATGGTGTCTTCACCATACCCAAGGCATAATGACTGGTCCGTACTTTCGGCAATTTTGGCACCTGGTATCTGGGGTAATTTTGATGTTAATGCCGCGATCAACTCACGCTGCTTTTCAGACGATACAGAAAAATGTCCATCGGCAATCATCCGGTCGTTACGCGTGCTATCAACACGCGGCATTTGCCGTGCTTGAAACGAAAAATCAACTATGTCATCTGCGAATTTATCAATGATGCCGGTTGCAAGGCCCGTTTCCTGAAACAACGCCGCATCAAACGGCTCCATCACATCATTCGGGTATATCTCGCTTAAACTAGCGGCCTGTTTGGCAATAATGTCCCGTCTACAGGATATAAGTGATGCAAGCTGAGGTTTCACCAATTCATAATCATTCAATTCCCGCGCCGCACGCCATGCCGACAACGCGTTATTGGCAAGGTATAATTCACGAATTACATTTTCGCATCTGACATCACGGTAAAGATAGTGCATCCCCTCGAAAATGCGGGCGTTTGCAATATCCCACGGATCGTTGCTTAGGGGAATGTAAGGAACATTATTTGCTAACTTACCGCGTAAATTCAGGCGCACGCCAATGTAATTCACCACATTTACAAAAGCAGCTCTAAGAGAGCCGGTATCAACCGATATAAGCCATTCGAGTTCCTCACGACGCTGAATAAGGTTTTTAACCCGTGCGGATAAGGTTTTGTTCATCCCTGTATTTTTTTCTTATTTATTATGGGATTAGAGTATCATTGAACAGACTTGACGCGAAACGAAAAATTCTTTAGATGTTTATAGATGTTTGCACCCGCCGGAGAGATTCAAGGCGGGTTATTTTATTGCTTTTTGCAACACAAGAATTATCAAAAAAGGATTGAAAAATGGAAAAAATCCCTATGACCAAGGGGGGGTATGATACGCTTGAACGTGAACTGAAAGATTTGAAATCAGTTCAACGACCAGAGGTCATTCAGGCCATCGCGGAAGCACGTGAACACGGCGATTTATCTGAAAATGCGGAATACCATGCCGCGCGTGAGCGCCAAAGTTTTATTGAAGGCCGCATTCAGGAATTAGAGGCCGTCATCTCCGCCGCAGATATTATCGATGTTGCAAATCTTCATGGTGAAATTGTTAAATTTGGTGCGACTGTTCATGTGATCGACGAAGACACTGAGGAAGAAATGAAATTCCAGATCGTTGGCAAATATGAATCAAATGCCGATGAAGGCCGTATTGCGATTACCGCCCCTATGGCGCGTGGTCTGATTGGTAAAAAAATTGGCGACAGTGTCGAGGTAAAAACACCTAAAGGTATAAAAACATACGAAATTCTTGACGTGACCTTCGCCTAAAACGCACATTTTATTTTGTTTTTTTTCATACAATCGTATACATTGTGTTTATGATTGGGTGGAATAAGATTTTTAATTCTCTAAGCTTCAGGTTGCAGGCTGTAGCGGTATTCTTATCGTTTGTAGGTATAGCATTTGGCCTAAAATCGTACTTACATACAAGAGATATACTTGGTGAGTTAGGAAGCACACCCTTCCTAAACGATTTTATTCAGCAAATTGTTATTGCCATCGTCGTAAATGTTATTGTTGCCTATTTCATATATAAAATTGTTTCTCGCCCTGTGAAACGCTTATCAGCGGCAATGATTGCCATTGCCAAAGGTGACCTTAGTGTGGATATACCTTATCAGACAGAAAATACTGAGATTGGTATTATGGCGCGCCGTGTACAGATATTCAAAGACAATGCAAAAGACAAACTCCTGATGGAAGAAAAACAGCAGCAGGAGCAAGAACGCGCCGAGCAAGAAAAACGCGCTATGCTTGACCGCATGACATCCAATTTCGAAAACAGTGTTGGCCATGTCATGGAATCCCTTGTGTCCGCGACAACACAATTAAATTCCACGGCGCAATCAATGACATCGATTGTGAGCAGCACGAACGAAAAAGTTACGGAAGCCACCGCCGCAACAACACAAGCCAACCAAAGCGTGTCATCGGTATCGGATGCAACAAAAGAATTGATAAACTCAATCAACAGTATTTCATCAAAAGTACAGTCTTCGAAGGAACTTACCGAAGATGCCGTGTCATCAACGCATAAGGCAAATGACCAGGTCAAGGGCCTGGCCGCCGACATGGAAAAAATTGGAAATGTCACGACCATGATTCAGGACATTGCGGAGCAGACAAATCTGCTCGCCCTTAACGCCACAATTGAGGCCGCGCGTGCCGGTGATGCAGGTAAAGGGTTTGCCGTTGTGGCGAATGAGGTAAAAAGTCTTGCCACACAAACGGCGAAAGCCACGGACCAGATCAACCAGCAAATCCGCAAAATTCAAACCGAAACAGGTGATACGGTCGAGATTATCCAGTCAGTATCCGACCTTATCGAGAAAATTAATTCTCTAGCCATTGAAATCAGTGATGCTGTCGATCATGAACGAGAGTCTACGCAGCATATTACACGTTCCGTCAAGGATGTGACCGATGGAACCCATGTTGTGAACGACAGTATAGAGGGCGTATCAAAGGCCGCCAATCAAACAGATGCAGCGGCAAAGCAAGTGATCGACTCTGTGAAGGAATTGTCATCACAAACAACACTTCTGAATGATAATGTGCAGAAGTTTTTAAAGGCCGTTAATGACGCGTAATAACCCTGTTTTTGTGCCCACTCTTATCCACTAAACCATGATGAAAACTAAACGCTGATCCTTGTACTGCCCCTCATATTATGTCAGGCTCAGTCATCAACTTTCAGATGAGGATTATTACATGTTGAGAATTCTAACAATAATTTGGAGTATTATTATTATGACGGCAGCAACTGGCGCGGCAGAAGCTAAAGAGCAGTTAAAATTGGAACTGGAATCCGGCGTAGTGACAATTGACTTGTTACCGGATATTGCACCAAAACACGTTGAGCGTATCAAGAAACTAGCGCAAGAAGGTTTTTATGACGGTATTATTTTCCACCGCGTGATTGACGGCTTTATGGCACAAACCGGTGACCCGACTGGGACAGGCCGCGGCGGTTCCGATTACTCGGACCTACCTGCTGAATTCAATGACTACCAATACAAACGCGGTACGGTGGGTATGGCACGTACAGCCGATCCGGACAGTGCGAATTCGCAATTCTTTATTTGTTTTACGGATGATGGCTGTAGCTTCCTTACCGGTCAGTACACCGTTTGGGGACAGGTATCCGACGGTATGGATCATGTTGATCATATCCAAAAAGGTGAACCGCCTGCACGCCCTGATAAAATCGTTAAGATGACGGTTGTCGAATAATAGACAGACCATTTCCGGAAAGGTTAAACATGGAACTTGATATCTATCAGGTCGATGCATTTACATCAGATGTTTTCGGCGGCAATCCTGCCGCCGTTGTGCCGTTGATTGACTGGCTTCCTGACGAGACACTTAAAAATATTGCGCTTGAAAA
>JAUICS010000198.1 GCA_030427765.1 Alphaproteobacteria bacterium | reverse complement strand
AAAATCTTGCGCATGTCCGTAGGATGCAAACGCACAAACCATGCATGTTGCAATCAGGATACGGAGAGTATAAGCGAATTTAACCGGCAATTTTTGAAAACGTATAAAGGAAGGAATTAATATACGTTTTCAGTATACACGAAGTGACAGGAGGCTAGAACAACCGACCTAAACTATCCACATTTTAGGCACATGTTATGCACAGCACCTAAACGACTTCAAAACCGGCCGCGTTACTCGACGAGACGCTGCCACCAGCCTTTTTTACGATCCTCAGGGGCCGCCGACTTTTTTCCCGGTGCAGGCTCCTCACCTGCACTGTCGCTCGCGCTATCATTTGCCGCCTTGTCACCGGCATTATCGTTCTTTGGATCGTTCTTTGGATCATTCTTTGGATCGTTCTTTGGCTCTTCATCCTTTTTGGATGTTTTACGGCCTGATGTTTTTGATGGGGCCGCCTTAGACGATGTTGTCTTTGATGACGTCGATTTAGATGCCCTGGAAGATGTGCTTTTACGCGTTGTCTTCGGCTTCTCATCCTTGACATCCGCATCATCTGTAACGGCGTCTTCTTTTGCAGCCTCTACCGGGGCCTCAACATTCGCATCTGCATCCGGCTTCGTATCCACTTTGGAATCATCTTTTTTCGAGGATGATCGGCTACGCGATGATGTCCGTTTTGGCTTTGATGACTTATTATCATCTTTCTGTTCCTCGGCATCCTCATTCTGATCGGCCTTGGATTCCTCGCTGTTGTTTTCGGAAGAATATTTATCATCATCCTTTCTGTTGTTATAGCGGGATGAGTTCGACTTCGATGAATTGCCTTTATTCGATTTTGAATACGGCTTTTTACCCGATGATTTCTGGTCATTATTGTTGTTGTTATTATTCCCGGACTGTCTGTTATCGTTTTTCGAGTCCTTCTTCGCGCCTTCTTTCAATGTCGTTTCGATATTGTGCTGCGAACGCGGCAGGGCATTATCAACGTTAATGAAAACTTTAAGCTCATGACGTTTCTCGATCTCCGTCAACATATCACGCTTTTGATTCAGCAAGTACATGGCAACGTCGTTGGTGACGGATAACATAATTTGCTCAATCGGCTCCTTAATCGCCAAACCTTCCAATTCGCGAAGAATATTGATCACGGACGATTCCAGCGAACGGATGTGCCCTACCCCATGACATTCCGGACATTGCATAAACTGGCTTTCGGTCAAGCTTGGGCTCAAACGTTGACGTGACAGCTCAAGCAGTCCGAGACTGGAAATTTTACCGTACTGGATACGCGCACGGTCTTTTGACAACGCATCGCGGAAACGTTGTTCCACTTTGCGATTATTTTTGTAATCTTCCATATCAATGAAATCGACAACAACAATTCCACCCATATCACGCAGCCTAAGCTGCCGGGCTATTTCTTTTACCGCTTCAAGGTTAACATTAACCGGCCAAATCACGCAGGCGAAGTTGACGTGCAACCTCATCCGCGGCCTCAAGGTTCGTGTTAAGTGCGGTTTCCTCAATATGGCGTTCTTTTGTCGCGCGGCCCGAGTTCACATCAATTGATACCAGTGCCTCCGTCGGGTTAATCACAAGATAACCGCCGGATTTCAACGTGACAATGTGATCACCGATTTTACTGATCTGTGCTTCCACACCTTCACTATGGAATAGCGATATCCGATCATCCTTGTAATGTTTCACGTAACGCGCATAGGACGGCACCATCATTTTCATGAAGTCACGTGCCTCTTTAAAACCGTTATCACCTGCAACGACAATGTCCTCGATATCCTTGGTGTAAATATCCCGAATGGAACGTTTAATCAGGCTTCCTTCCTCATTCACCAAGGCAGGGGCGATAGAATTTAACGTCAATTCACGAATGTTACTCCATAAACGGTAAAGGTAATCGTAGTCACGTTTAACTTCGGCTTTTGAACGCGATACACCGGCCGTTCTGACGATAACCGACATGTTGTCCGGCACTTTCATTTCTTTCAAAATGTCACGCATTCTGCGGCGTTCTTTGTAATTTGCAACCTTCCGACTAACGCCACCCGCATGCGGGCTGTTCGGCATAAGAACACAGTAACGCCCTGCAAGTGACAGGTAAGTCGTCACCGCAGCACCTTTGTTACCGCGCTCTTCTTTCGATACTTGAACCAGGACAATCTGGCCACGTTTTACAACTTCCTGAATTTTGTATTTGCGTCGGATATTCAGACGCGGTGCGCGCCCTTCATCATCATCAACAAGCTCGTCCTGCTTGCTACGGTGGCGAGAGTATTTCTTTTTATAACGGGAATTACGTCCGCGATAGCGTGAATATTTCTTGCCGCGTGATGATTTTTGATCTTTTTGATCATTATCATCAGACGCATCTTCCGAAACTTCTTGAGCTTCTTCATTCTCATCATCTGACTTCGCATCAGATTCCGATTCCTCATCGGCTGCGTCATCTTCTGTGTCTTCATCTTCTGTGTCTTCATCTTCTGTGTCTTCATCATCGTTCTTTTTGGAACGGGACCTTGAAGATTTCGATGATTTTGATCTGGACGATTTTTTTTCGTCCTCATTTTTCGAGGCATCAAGTTCTTCAACCTCGTTATCATCATCAATATCTTCAATTTCTGCAGAGCTTTCACCGGATGCGGACTTTTCATCGTCATCATCAGAAGATGTGTCGGTATCGTCCTCGTCTTCATCCTCGTCGTCTTCATCATCTTCCATGTTCTGCTGGGCCTGCTGACGAAGCTCTTCATTCAAAGCCTCACGGTCTTCAACAGGTATACGAAAATAATCAGGGTGAATTTCTGTAAACGGCAAAAATCCATGGCGATTTCCGCCATAATCAACGAAAGCTGCCTGAAGCGATGGCTCGACACGCGTCACTTTTGCTAGATAGATATTGCCTTTAAGGGGTTTGTGTAATTCGTTTTCGTAGTCAAATTCGATTAATTTGCCATTATCAACTACCGCTACACGTGTTTCTTCCGGATGCGTTGCATCCACCAACATTTTCTTTGACATTGTATTCCTCCTTGGAAGGCGCAAGACGCACCAATGCCGTCAGTGATCCTTCAGTATCTGAGGAGAAATCACCGGAAAACATCGGTATTCTGTATCGCGCCTTAGTCATATTTTGTGTTTGTTTCTACTGTTGTGTTGCTGTGCACGTTTCGTACACATACAAAGATTAAATTCTAAATTCGAGACCATTACCTTGATTTACTTAATATTTTTGTTCAAAAGGTAAACCCAAACGGTAAACCACTGGCAAGGTATATTATTCTTCAATAATAATATGTTTTAACTCTTACAACATGAAATCAAAATTGCATAATGTTTTTATTAGAATTTTTTGTTTTTTTCATTGCGCTAAGTTTGCAAAAAATTAAATTTTCCGCGGAAAGTCTTATATACAAGGATTTTCATATACGGTATTATGAAAGTGTCTAACCAAATGAAACCCATTTGAATATGTCCGGAAAATTTAGATTATTTTTTTCATTATTGGTCTTATGTGCCGCCGTCTTCTTTTCGGCGCATGCGCATGCATTGTCGATTAATAATGTGCGGTTTGGCGACCACCCCGACAAAACAAGAATGGTTCTGGAAGTTAGCGATATTTCGGACTTCCGTGTATTCATGCTGGACAACCCGTACCGAATTGTTGTCGATATGCCCAGTTTCGACTGGCGGGCCCATAACTGGAAAACCGATTCCGGCCTGACAGATACAACCCCCGTACAGACAATCCGTTACGGTGATTTAAAAACAAACATCTCCCGTATGGTTGTGGATTTAAAACAAGCCGCCGTTATTCAATCCGCATTCTTTCTTCCAAAACACGGCGATAGACCAAACAGGCTGGTTATCGATTTCCAAAAATCGGACGCGATGACATTCAATGCGGAAAAAGAAAAGGT
>JAUICS010000197.1 GCA_030427765.1 Alphaproteobacteria bacterium | reverse complement strand
AACACCGCCATCTTCGTTTGCAGGCGGCAACGCCAATATCCGGGAATATTGGGTCCCGGCGTTGATGCGGATGACGCAGCAATTTACTGTTCTTATGATGTCGCAGGCGGCGATTGTCGGTAAGTTTTTTGACGCAAAACACCAATTGGAAACACAGCTGTTGTTCGATGAGATGAAGGTGAATACCATCATGACATACCAGCCGAGTGAGCCGCTATGTCGTTTTGGTACTCTAAACCGTGCACTTGCATCATCACAGGCCCGTGCGCGTGCGAATACCGTTGCATTTTCGCATAATTTAATCCAACGGGATGTTGGGACCATCGGACGCCCATCTGGTCAGACGGGGAGTGAAGGGTTTGATTTAGATGCCCGGGTTAGGCAGTTCCGGATGCTGTATTGTAATCCGGCAAGTTATGGCGCAGAGGTAGGAAAAATAAAGATAAAAAAAGGCGATGGAGAAGAGCCGTTATGCCAGAATTCAAAAAAGGAAAATTATTCACGCGACATTAACTACACAAGTCTACTGCATGATAAATTGACGCTTGATCTGGATTTTGTTGATGCGGAAATGACCGATGATGAAGAGGCCGTAAACGCACTTGCCATGAATTTGTTTTCAAATGAGCTGTTGCCTGTTTTGAATGCTGTTAATCTGGGGTATGGCGAGCAGCAGGAATTATATTTGCAAAAACGTTCATTTTGGACGGCTAAATCGATTGCACGGAATAGTTTTGTGAATTTTATTGGACGTCGTTCGCAGGGCACAGGCGCATCGGATGAATTTATGATTCCAATGATGATGGAACTTGGTCTCCGTAAAGAAGATGCCGAGAAAATTCTTGGCATGCAAAGCATTCATAATGATAGTGCAACATCAAAGAAGCTTAGCTATGAAGCACAAATGGAAATCCTGTCTAAAAAACTCTACCAGAATCCTAATTTTTTTGTTGGGTTGATTGATACGCCGGCGAATGTGGAGAGACAACGTGCCGCCCTTAAATCCATTAGCGTCATGTTAGACCGTGATATTTTCGATGCATTATTGCGCCGGGAAATATTGATGGCGACAATTATGAGTGAAATGACCAAATATAATAAGACCGAGCAACGTTACATCCGTACGGAATAGGCTTTTCATTATTAGATAGTCTTGGGCCTCCTCCCCTACCGTTACCCCTTTTTATATCGGCATAAGAATTGCATTGCCTTGTAAGTGAAAAAGACTGACGTCTAACTTATGAGGTAATTTTTATGGGATTATCAGGCCTAGAGAATGCTTTATCGGGGCTAAAAGTAGCTCAGAAGCAGCTGGATGTGATTTCCAACAACATTTCCAATGCACAGGTGGAAGGTTTTACCCGGAAAATATTGCCCCAATCAAGTGTAATATTACTTGGGCAGGGGGCAGGTGTGTCCGCGGACCCGGCTATTCGGAATGTGGATTTAAATCTTCAGGCAGATTTATTTGCACAGGTCAGTTATAAGGAATTTTATACTGTTCAGGTTGACGCACTAAACAGAATTCAGCAATTTCATGGCGGGCCGGATGCCGGTGCGGCGTTTTCGGCAAAGCTGGCGGAACTTCGTGACGCATTTACGAGTCTGGACAGTGATCCCAGCAATTCGGTCATACAAAATCAGGTATTGAATGCGGCACAGGATATGGCCGAGAAATTGAATGATTTTGGTGATCTTGTACAAACAATCCGGAGTGATGCCGAAACATCAATTTCACTGGCGGTATCGCGCGCAAATGCATTGATTGAAAATATTGCAGATCTAAACCAGCAAGTAAAACAGAATTACAGTATTAACCAGTCTACAGCGGCACTGGAGGATGAGCGCGATAAATCCATTGATGCATTATCAGAAATTTTGGAGCTTAGCTTCTTTGAGCGCGGTGACGGTGTTTTGGTTGTGCAAACGGCGCGCGGGGTGCAGCTTGCGGATGAACAGCCTGTTGAGTTGTTTTTTGAAAGTAGCGGCATTGGACCGGATAGTTTTTATCCGGATGAGGAAAATGAAACACTTAACGGTATTTATGTTGGCGGGAACCCGGATGATTTGCCGGCCGCATATGATATCGCTCAGGATAGTCTGAGTGGAGAGCTCGGTGCGTTATTGGAGCTGCGTGATGAATTGATGCCGCGTTTTCAGGCGCAGATTGATGAATTGGCGGCACAGCTTGCTTACCGGTTTGATGCACAGGGACTTCGTTTGTTTACGGACGCATCTGGCTCTGTGCCGGATGTAACAGTTGATCCGGATTTGACAACTGACCCGTATACACCGGTTGAATATGTGGGATTTGCACAAGAGATTCGCGTGAACTCACTGATTGAAGACGATCCGTCGTTGTTGCAGCAAGGCACATTGTCGGATACGGATGCGACTATCCAGTTAGGCTCGAACGAAGTCATTAGCCGTATTCTTGAGTTTACGTTTGGTGAAGCTTTTGAAGAGCAAGCGGTTACCGAGACATTTGACCCGTCGGTAGCGTTACAGGATTCATCCGCCCTCAATATCATCTCTGTTAACGAGGTTGAGGGAACAGTTGATTTGTCGAATTTTACGAGTGTACAGGATATTATTTCTGCGGCTGGCGGATTGATGACAGATGGGGCAGATTCATTTTCCATTAGTTTTTCGGACGCTGATATCACAACCGGCTCTGTTGTCGTTAGTATTGATTTGTCATCAATTACACCTGTTGCCGGTTTAAATGCGGCGGAGGAGCTTGAAGCCGCCATTGAAGCGCAATTAAGCGGCAATTCAACCGCCGATATTTTGAATATCAGTATCGATGTATCTTCAAACGGAGCACTGGAAATTGATACACGCGGGGATTTTGAATTTATTAATTCCACGGCGGTGGCGGATAATATCAGTACATCGGCGCTGAGCACATATATCGGGTTTCAAACCGGCCTGAATGAAGCCACCGATCCGTATTTTGATATACGTGTCGGAAACAACGATTACACGCGCATATCGATTGACCCGAACGACACAATAAATGATTTGATCGCAAAACTTGATCTGGATGTCGATTCAACAAGCAGTGGCATTACAAGTACCGGCGTGAATGATTTACAAGTTGAGGTTGATACGACCGCGAACACATTCATCACACTTAGCCCGGGTGAAGATTTTGGCGGAAGTCTGGATATTATCGGCGGTAATTTCGAGACCGAGGATGGCACAACGATTATCGAGGCGTTATTCGGATCATTGAATCCTATAACCACGGTCGATCATCCGGAATTCCGAACAGAAAATCTGGGGCCGGGGGCCAATATTGATACGAATCTACAGGACTTTGACACGTTACTGGATTATGCGCAGGCGGCGGTGAATGACCAGACGTCAGAGATTATTATTGCGGAAACGCAGCTTGCGGATGAAGAGGCATTTCATCAGGCATTGCAGACGCAATTCCTGGATCAATCGGGTGTGAATATTGATGAGGAAATATCGCTGCTGATTGTTGTGCAAACCGCATATTCTGCGGCTGCACGGGCAGTATCGGCAGTCGATGAAATGTTTCAGGAACTACTTGCTACGTTCCGTTAAAGGATAAGGAAAGGAATCGAGACATGGTTGGTGTATCAACATTAGGACAAAGTTTAAACCAGATTGATCGTTTGAAAACATTGCAAACGCAGCTGGACACACTAAGTCAGCAATTATCGACGGGCAAGAAATCGTCCCAGTTTAAAGGACTCAATGATGATGTCATAATCTCGCAGCGTGCGCGGGCGGATCTTAGCTACACTAAGACATTTCAGCGAAATATTACACTTGGTGAGATACGTCTTGATCTGATGATTAACTCGGTATCAGAAATCCAGAATCAGACCAGTCTGGCATTGGACTTTGTGAATATGGAGATCACGAAAGGACAAGCGGATTTGGATCAGGTTACAACGGCGGCCAGTAATGCGTA
>JAUICS010000196.1 GCA_030427765.1 Alphaproteobacteria bacterium | reverse complement strand
ATCCCCGCGTACCTTCTGGGTTTTTTAGGGGCGGCGCAGCTTTATAAAACGTATCGTCAGCAGGGCGGGGCACATGATCTCACGGACGGTATGAAATGGATTGCGGATAATTACAGTGTGCACGGTCATTTGTATACATTCCCGGATTTGATGGAACATGTGACGGGCGTTCCATTATCGCCGGATGCGTATTTTGAGATTGCATCGGACCGGTGGACGCATCACGTCCACCCGAAACATCAAAAACCGGCGTACGTATCTGAATTAAGCCGATAGACGTTTTTGTTCCGCCCCTTGATCTGCGGCCAGATATTCCTGAATTGATTTTACAGTGAGTGTTTTGTTTTTCAGAATTTTTATCGCATCAATTCCGGCGCGTGCCGAATTCACAATAGTGAAATACGGAATTTTCTGCATCAATGCTGTCCGGCGAATTGAAAAACTGTCGGCCAGAGCCTGCGGCCCATGCGTCGTGTTGATCATGAAATCAATTTCACCATTTATCAGGGCATCAACGATATGTGGCTGTCCCTCCAGAACCTTATTGATACGGGTCACAGGGATATTGTTTTCCTTTAGGAACTGACAGGTTCCTGTTGTGGCCACAATTGTGAAGTCCAGATCAATCAATTCCTTGGCAATTGGAATGATTTGTTCCTTGTCACTGTCTTTAACGGATAGGAATACCTTACCGCTCGTTGGTAAAAGGTTTCCAGCGGCGATTTGCGCCTTAGCAAAGGCCGTTTCGGCATCTTCGTCAATCCCCATAACCTCACCGGTCGATTTCATTTCCGGTCCCAGAATGACATCAACACCCGGGAAACGGTCGAATGGGAATACGGCTTCTTTCACTGCGGTGTGACTGTAATGCGTATCATGAATCATGCCTTCGGCACGAAGCTGCGCAATCGTTTCACCTGCCATGATACGGGCCGCGCATTTTGCAACTTGAATACCTGTGGCCTTCGCGACGAATGGAACCGTACGTGATGCACGCGGGTTTACCTCTAGAATATAAATATCACCCTTGTTCCAGACCTTGCCCTCAATCATTTCGCTTTCATGTTTACGAAGGGCAAATTGAACATTCATCAGGCCTTTGACCTGCAATGATTTGGCAAGTTTTATGGCCTGTTGGCGCATATCCTCAACCGTGTCCGGATGGATAGAATATGGTGGAAGGACACATGCACTGTCGCCGGAGTGCACACCGGCTTCCTCAATATGCTCCATGATACCGGCGATGAAGACGTCTTCACCATCGGCCAGACAGTCGACATCAATTTCTATGGCTTCTTTCAAATATCGGTCGAGCAGAAGCGGGGAGTCACCGGTTACCTTCACGGCCTTATCAATATAGGCCAGCATGTCTTTTTCCGATCCGACAATTTCCATGGCGCGGCCACCCAGAACATAGGATGGGCGAAGGACAAGCGGGAAGCCAAGTTTTTCGGCCTTTTCCAATGCATCTTCCTTGGAATGGGCCAGTGCATTCGGCGGCTGGCGTAATTTAAGATCGTGCAGTAGTTTCTGGAAACGTTCGCGGTCTTCCGCAAGGTCAATCGCGTCGGGGTCTGTTCCCAGAACGGGAATACCGGCATCCTGCAGTGCCTTTGTAAGACGCAGCGGGGTTTGTCCGCCAAGCTGCACAATCACGCCTTTTACGGTTCCATGACGGCTTTCGGCTTCAATAAGCTCGATCACATCTTCGGCGGTTAACGGTTCGAAATACAGTCGGTCCGCTGTGTCATAATCCGTCGACACCGTTTCGGGGTTACAGTTGACCATGACGGTTTCATACCCGGCTTCCTGCAAAGCATACACGGCGTGAACGCAGCAATAATCAAATTCAATACCCTGACCGATACGGTTTGGTCCGCCGCCCAGAATAACAATTTTCGGTTTCTCGGATGAATCAATTTCACTGACCGATTGTCCGTTGGAAAAGAATGGCTCGTAACATCCATACATATACGGGGTGGATGATGGAATTTCGGCTGCGCATGTGTCAACGCGTTTGTAGACGGGCTCGACATTCAAATTCTTGCGTGCCTTACGAACACTGTCTTCCTGCACGTTCATAAGTAATGCGAGGCGGGCATCGGAAAAACCCATCATTTTGATGTTTTGCCATCCTTCCGGTGTTGTTGGCAGGCCGTTATTCTTGACGTCATATTCTGTATCTACGATGCGTTTAATGCGATCTAAAAACCACGGGTCGTATTTACACGCCGCGTGAATTTGATCCACGGTAAAGCCGTGACGGAAGGCCTGCGCCACCCATAAAATACGTTCCGGCGTAGGCTGTGCAAGTTTTGAAATAAGCTCATCACGGTCGAAATCATCTTCTTTGTTTTGAAGTTCCATTTCATCAAAACCGGTAAGATCAATTTCAAGGGAACGTAATGCCTTTTGCACCGATTCCTCAAATGAACGGCCGATGGCCATGACCTCACCAACGGATTTCATGGATGTTGTCAGGGTCTGGTTTGCGCCGCGGAATTTTTCCATGTCAAAACGTGGAATTTTTGTGATGACGTAATCAATTGTCGGCTCGAACGAGGCTGGTGTTTTACCGCCCGTTATGTCGTTCGAGAGTTCATCAAGTGTGTAGCCAACGGCCAGTTTCGCCGCAATTTTTGCAATCGGGAATCCGGTTGCTTTTGATGCCAATGCGGAGGAACGGCTAACACGCGGGTTCATTTCAATGACGACGATACGACCGTTTTCGGGGTTCACGCCGAACTGGACGTTTGATCCGCCGGTTTCAACGCCGATACCACGCAGAACCGCAATCGACATATTCCGCATGCGTTGATATTCCTTGTCCGTCAGGGTCAGGGCAGGGGCCACAGTGATAGAATCACCAGTATGCACACCCATCGGGTCAACGTTTTCAATCGCACAGATAATTATGCAGTTGTCGTTCTTATCACGAACGACCTCCATCTCGTATTCCTTCCAGCCAAGGACGGATTCTTCAACGAGAACTTCGCTTACCGGAGATGCATAAAGCCCTTCGCGAATGATGCGTTCAAATTCGGATTTGTTATAAGCAATGCCGCCACCGGTTCCGGCAAGCGTAAAGGATGGACGGATAATGGCTGGCAGGCCAATTTCCGGTAGGGCGTTCATCGCCTCATCCAGCGTATGCACAACAATACTTTTCGGACTGTCGAGGCCCAGTTCGTCCATACAGTCGCGGAAACGTTGTCTGTCTTCCGCTTTTTCAATGGCTTCTTTATTTGCGCCGATCAACTCGATACCAAGCTTTTCAAGTGTTCCGTCATTCGACAATGCCATTGCCGTGTTCAGGGCTGTCTGCCCGCCCATGGTTGGCAGCAATGCGTCGGGTTTTTCTTTCTCCAGAATCTTGCGCACAAAGTCGGGGGTAATCGGTTCAATATATGTGGCATCGGCAATGTCGGGATCGGTCATGATCGTTGCCGGGTTAGAATTTACAAGAATGATTCGATAACCTTCTTCCCGAAGTGCCTTGCAGGCTTGTGTGCCGGAATAGTCGAATTCGCAGGCTTGTCCAATGACAATGGGGCCGGCACCAATCAAACAAATGGATTTTATATCAGAACGTTTTGGCATGTGTTTCGGTAACTTTCGCTGTCTAAAGTAATTATGTCGTACCGAAGTCTATTGTCTAAGGGAAAGCGGTGACTTTGACAACCAAAAAATATTGACAATCAACGGGCGTATGTTTATGTAAATAAAAAACAGCAGGGAGCATTTAAAGAAATACCCATGTTAGCGATAAATTTTCAAAGCGTATCTGATGTGGTTCGGAGCTACATATCCGGTATATCCAGACGAACAACAATGGCGTTTACACCCATTTTAAGAGGTGTAAACGACGATACGTTTCACGCGTGGATACGGTCAATAAGTGATACCGAATTTCATACTCTTGTGGATGAAGAGATTTTGGAAATTCGGCCTTTTCTCAAGCAGCTTGCAAAAAAACTC
>JAUICS010000195.1 GCA_030427765.1 Alphaproteobacteria bacterium | reverse complement strand
GGGTTGGGAAATTTTGATTTTGGAAGCGATATATCCTCCATCCCCTCGATAGGATAAATGCCGATACAGCTTCCCATCCGGTTAGGGGTATGTGTAAATGATTTTGCAACGGCGGTCATAACGCCCGCACCCGCACCGGTCATAAGATGACATCCGGCACTGGCAAGAAATTCACCTAACGGATCCGAAAGATCATTCCACTCATCAACATGCGATCCGACAATGTTTACAATCGGGCGTTTGACAACCATTACTACATTAACATTGAAACGGGGTTTTCAACGTATCCTTTCAGAACCTGAAGGAATTCGGCACCAACCGCACCATCAACAGAACGGTGGTCCGTCGACAACGTAACTTTCATAAAATTACCGATCTTGATTTCCCCGCCGGATACATACGGTTTTTGTTCGCCCGCCCCAACGGCAAGAATACATGATTGCGGTGGATTAATGATGGCCGAAAATTCGGTAATGCCAAACATACCAAGGTTAGAAAGCGAAAATGTACCGCCCTGAAATTCTTCTGGCTTTAACTTACCTTCGCGGGCTCGACCCGCCATATCCTTCATCTCTTTTGAAATTTCGACGAAACCTTTTGTTTCGGCCTTCTTAATAATTGGCGTAATCAAACCGTTCGGCGTGGCAACGGCAACAGACACATCGGAATGTTTGAATTGCAAAATCGCATTGTCCGTCCACGCAACATTCGCATCCGGATATTTTTGCAAGGCCATGGCACATGCTTTGATCAAAATGTCATTTACAGAAATTTTGTATTCGCCATTCGCCTGTTCATTAATCTGTTTCCGCATTGACAGTAAATTATCAAGCTGCATTTCGGACGTAAGATAGAAATGTGGAATGGTTTGTTTTGATTCCGTCAGGCGACGCGCAACAACCTTACGCACATTATTATTTGGAATTTCGTCATATTCCATACCGTATGCATCGGCCAGATATTTGGCGTCCGGTCCTTGCGTTATTTGCGCTGGTGCCGATTGCCCCGCCGGTGCCGATTTTGCATTCTCCACATCGGCCTTCACAATACGGCCGTGCGGACCGGTTCCTTTTATAGTTGCAAGATTAAGCCCTTTGTCTGCGGCAATACGTTTTGCAAGGGGCGAAGCAAACACACGTGATCCGTTCGCGCCATTATGTTGCACAGGTGCGGCAGACGCAGACGAAGCAGTCTGTGTTTGTTCTTTTTGTTCGGCAGGTTTCGATTTTGTTTTCGGCGCGGATACCGCGGCACCGGACACATCAATGTCAGCTGCTTCCTCACCATCCTCGAGTAGTATGGCAATCGCCTCATTCACCTTTACATTCTCAGTGCCTTCACCAATAACAATCTTGCCAATCTTGCCCTCGTCAACGGCCTCAACTTCCATCGTGGCTTTATCCGTTTCAATCTCCGCAATCACATCACCGGATTCAACCGTGTCACCTTCCTTCACATGCCATTTGGCAAGTGTCCCTTCTGTCATAGTGGGTGATAATGCGGGCATAAGGATAGGTGTAGGCATGTCAGTATATTCCTTCAGTTTAGCTTTACTGATTTAACAAGATTTAAAGACGTTTGGAAAGATAAGAACTGCTTTTTCTTGTGAATTCACCGACAACATCTCAAAATTATGAAAAATTTAAGAATTCACGTATAATATATGGGTAAAGATATACAAGGATAAAACAAAATAACATTACCACCTGGAATAGAAGACGCGATTGCCTCTATAGACGACCCTGAGAAAAGAGCTGCATTCGCTGAATATTTTCGATCTGTCACTGCAGAGGGTGACGAAGTACAAAAATTAACTTGCTTTGGCCCCACCTTAAACATGAAATTTCCTAAATCAGGTGTATGGTGCGAAGGCGATGCTCGTCACATTGCAAACTGCTATGCATACGCACTCAACCAACCGCGACTAGGAAAAGCCGTTCCAGGACAGCTTTGCGAAACTGATCCGTCTGGCTTAAGACCTGAAGACTATAACGAAGAAAATTTTAAGGCACTGCTTGAAAAAGACGGCCTTATCGAAATTAAACCGCCCGACACACCAGATGATTATGATTGTGAAAATTATCACATGATTGCCGTTGTTGCCGGTATGAAAGCACGGGACGGCAGACACCCCGATTTTCACTTTTACAGACGTGATTGCGACGGATCATGGTCACATAAAGAGGGCGACGAAGGCGCACCAAGTGATATCGACGATCACGGCGGTCCTATTCTTGATCCACAATTTATTGATCGACCAAAATACGAGAAATTCTAAGGATACTGGCTGGTTCCCAAGGAGGGAATTGTCTACCGACCTTCATTACAAATAAGCGACCAACCAGATCAAATCACACACACTGAATTTGCCATGTGATTTTCCCAACCACATCTCTTGACATAACACGTCGACTTATTATAGAAAAATAATAAATATCATTTTTGTACGTTTTCATTATATGTTTTGAAACAATCGTACAAAACGGAAAGACAACGCGTCTTTCATATAAAAAAATTAAAAATTGGTACAGGAATAAATGTTATGTCATATAACATTTCTGATTTGAGGGTGATTGATTTTATCAAAAGCAGAATCCCCGACAAACACATAAAAAGCTGGATGACAAACGGCATGCGAAGCTGGTCCGATAGGGTCTTATCGAAACGTATTGGCCGTCCAGAAGACTGCGACCGTAAAATATGGTGGGGACATGTTGATCATTTCACCACGCCTGCACGATCAAAATCCGGCAAAAGATTGGCCTTCAATCATCCCGGACAACCAAATAATGCTTGCCAGGACGATATCGATAATCCGGTTATTGATGCCGACAAATATCCATCCTATCAGTATTTGAAGGGTGAAGACGCATATCGTTTTCTTCTGACATTTATTTGCGGGGTTTTAAACCACTCCTACGACGCATCGAAATACCAAACGTTCATGACCGATTACGGCAGCATGCTGTTTTCTCAGGATGGTGAGCTTGCCGAAGAATATGAAGATATTATCTCCGCCCTTAACGAAGACTATAGCCTTTTAGAAAGATACAGAAAGGCACTTGAGACAAATAACCCGAAAGATAACATCATTGCTCGTGATCTTTCCGGGCAGAAACCGGGTGATAGAGTCCTCCTCATTGCTGATAAGGATAAATATGGAGCGTTGTCAGAGGACACACGAAATTTATCCAAAACTATTTCACGAATGAAAGACAGCGCCGGTAATTTGGTTTGTTCAGAATGCATAAATGTTCTACATCCGGACGCAGAATCAAACCTTGAACTGGCTACATCAATTGAAGATGAATTTGAGCACTGTCATGTACCCACACATGTAGACTGTGTAAATGCCGATGATGATTGGCTTGCTACACTTGCCAAAGAAATCGAAGAAAATGACGTCATATATGTGACATTTGATGTCTGGTCAGAAAAAAATGCAGAGCGCGCAAGAGAAATCGCATATTGCTGGAATAATCGTGCCGGTGCAAACACCGATGGCAAAACAATGATTATCTATAGCACGCAACCAGAGCATAGAAATATAAACTTACCCGAATGTTTCGATGGCATGCTGGACGTATACGGCCCTCGTCATTTTGAAACGATTGTGCCATTACGTATCCGAAATTTTGAAGTGGTCATTGATTTGCTTCGTCAGGCAATCGACATTTGCGCGAACAGACGAAATGTTGGCACCGCACCAACCGTTGCAGATATTCGCGCTACCGAATTCCAATTCAAAATGTTAGAAGCGGCTTAAAAAAAACGCAAAACAGGCAACATAAACGTCAGTGATGCGCGCCTTCCAGGCCACATTCAAATTCATTACCAAACGGATCATGCAATATCATTGATTTCAAATTCGGGTCATCAAGATTATCGGCAGCTACAATAGCCCCGAGTTCTTGTGCGCGATCAATATAGGATTGAAATTCGTCTTCTAAAAATTCAAACATGACCGCCCCGCGATTACCGGAATATT